>NZ_JBEXDZ010000027.1:0-74847 GCF_040606085.1 Streptomyces sp. NPDC005485
GGTGACGCTGGAGCGTCAGCTGTGGCTCGCCGTGCTGCGGGCCCAGAATCACCACGAGCGGCCCGCAACGCCCCCTATCCATGTGATCCGCCTGCCGTTCCACCCGCCTACTTGTCGGCGATCAGCTTCCCGGCGGCGCCCCAGCTGTCCGTCGGCACCTCGTGGATCCACACCTGCACGGTCTCGGCCGGGATCTTGTACGCGTCGACGAAGGCGTCGGTGACGCGCTTGACGAGGTCACGCTTGAGCTCGACATCGCGCGGACCCTGCTGAATGGTGACGATGGGCATGACTGAACTCCCTTGAGTACGGCTGTGCACGGCGCCTCGTGCCGCTCGGCGGCGCCTGCGAGGCTGACGGAGTTCAGTTCATCGCGCGGGGCGCCGCCGACCAAGAAGCAGCCGGAGAGCGCAGCGATCAGTTCTCGTGATCGCCGCAGGCCGCGAGCAGTGCGGCCACTGCGGGAGAGGGTTGTGCGACCGCCGCCGGCAGCGCGAGGCCCGCGGTCAGTGCGAGGCCGGGCGCCCTGAACGGCACGAAGGCGACCCTGGGCGCACGCAGCACCCGCGCCTGCGAGGCGTACACGACCGTCCACAGCGGACGCGTCCCGATGGTCGCGAGGGTGTCCTGCAGCGAACCGCTCACCGGCCCGGGCACCGGCTCGAACCCGGCGTCGTGGCAGGCCCCGACGACCAGGTCCACCAGGGCGGGGTTGTTGCGGCGCGCGGTGATGCTGAGCGGCAGCGCGGCCAGGTCATCGAGCGCCAGCTCCCCCTTCCCGGCCAGCGGATGCCCGGCCGGGACGGCGGCGACCAGCGGGTCGGGCCACAGCGGGACGATCCGCACACCGGGCGCGGGTTCCGGGGCCCGCACGAACGCCGCGTCCAGCCGGCCGTCGGCGACCCGCGCCAGCCGTTCGCCGGTCGGCACGGACACCAGCTCCACCGGCACGTCCGGAGCGAGCTTCGACAACGCGACCAGCACCCGGTCCAGATGCTCCCCGAGTCCGGCACTCGTGCCGATCCACAGCCCCTGCCGCGGAGCGACCGCCGTACGCGCCCTCTCCGCCGCGGCGAGCACCGTCCGCGCCTCGGGAAGCAGCCGCTCCCCCGCACCCGTGAGCCGTACGTGCCGCGGCGAGCGGTCGAACAGCTCGGCGCCCAACTCCCGCTCCAGACGCCGTATCTGCTGGCTCACCGCGGACTGGACGATGTGCAGCCGCTCCGCCGCCCGCCCGAAGTGCAGCTCCTCGGCGACGGTCACGAAGTAGCTGAGCTGCCGCAGTTCCATGCCCTGGACTGTAAGCCCCCTGCGGTGGACGGCCGGGGCCGCCCCGGCCTGCCGGGATCAGCGCAGGACGGTCCCGAACCGAACGTCGAACGAGGACGGGCCCGCCATGGTCGTCAGCATCCGCTCGGCTTCCTCCACCACGTCCTCGCGCTGGGCCCCGGTCAGCTCACCGAAGGGCTCGATGGTGAGGGACTCCTCCTCCAGTCGCCACAGGCCCGCCAGGAACCCGTCGACGAGCAGGGTGCAATACGCCCGATTGCCCTGCCAGTAGCGCCCCTTGAGCTCGGGCGGCACCACCCGGGTGCGGTCCGCGTGCGAGAGGAGCAGGTTGTCGAACTCCGGCAGGAAGCGCGGCGGAGCCGGGGTGTCCGCGTCGGGGAGCGGAGCGCCCGGGAGGTCGAAGAGCTCAACGCCGTGCTCGTCGCGGAAGGTGACCAGCCGGGGGCGGAGGCGCTCGAAGGCGTCGCGCAGCCGGGTCAGACCGGCCCAGGTCTGCATGTCCTTGACGGAGGCGGGCCCGAAGGCGGCGAGGTAGCGCAGGACCGTGGCGTCCGGAGTGGGCACGGGCTCGGCGGGGCGGCCGAGCCAGTGCTCGACGGTGGTGAGCGCGACCTGACCGCTTCTGCCCCACAGCCCGCGCGGGGTGACCTGCACGAGCGGCAGCCTGCACCGTGCGGCCACGGAGAGCGACTGCGGATCGGCGTCCGGCCACTCGACCAACAGCGCCTCACGCAGCTGCTGCATGGTGCGTGGCTCCTCCTCGACCAGCTTTCGGCTGAGCGCGGTCAGCCGGTCGAGGTCGACGCCGACGAGCCCCTTGCGGAAGTTGTGGAGCTCCCGCTCCCGGGCCCCCTGCACGAGCGGCCGCAGCGTGAGGGCGTCCTCCGCGGTGTGCAGGTGGATGGTCGAACGCATGGTGACGATGCGTACGGCGTCCCGCGCCTGAAGCGCCTGCGACAGTTCCTCGGGCCGGAAGCCGTCGAGCCGGGCGGCGAGCGCGTAGTACGGCGGCTTCACGTTCTGGGCCTGGAGCCCGAGCAGGTGCTCGACCGCTTCGAGCGCCGAGAGCGAGGAGCGGGTGAGGAGGTGCTGACGGGCGAGGGTGGCGCGGTTGAGGGCTCGGGGGGTGAGGACGGGCCCGTTCGTCTTCGTCATGTACAGCACGGTAGCGAGGCTTGCGGACACCTTCTGTCCGCAAGGCTTACCGGACCTTGACAGGCTTCGCACGCCGACGTCGTTTGCCCCGTATATCCTGCTCGTGCTCCGTGATCACGCAGACGTACGTCCGAGACAGGCTTCGAGACGACTCGACAGTGGAGGCAGCCGCGATGTCAGAGCGACGCGCCCGCGCAGCCTCGAAGAACGGCAGGAAGTCGGCCTGGCGCCGGGCCCTGACCCCGCCCGCCGTGCCGCCCGTCCAGCCCCCCGCGCCCCCCTCCGAACCGCAGGCGCCGGAGCCGGCGGAGGCGGGCAGTGTCGTACAGGCGGCGCTGTACCGCGACGGCGTGCGGGTTGCCTCACCCGTCACCCTCGCCGACACCTTCCGACAGCTCCGCGACGAGCCGGACGGCATGGCCTGGATCGGCCTCGCCCGCCCCACCGAGTCCGAACTCCATTCCCTGGCAGCCGAGTTCGACCTGCACCCGCTCGCCGTCGAGGACGCCTTGGAGGCCCACCAGCGCCCGAAGCTGGAGCGGTACGGCGACACCCTCTTCGTCGTCCTGCGCGCGGCCCGCTATCTGGACGCGCCCGAGGAGGTCGACTTCGGCGAACTGCACCTGTTCGTCGGCCCGGACTTCGTGATCACGGTGCGCCACGGCGCGGCGCCGGACCTCTCGGCGGTGCGCCGCCGCATGGAGGACACACCGGAACTGCTGAAGCTCGGCCCGGAGGCCGTGCTCTACGCGATCCTCGACTCCGTCGTCGACGGCTACGTGCCGGTCGTCTCCGGCGTCCAGAACGACATCGACGAGATCGAGACCGAGGTCTTCCGCGGCGACCCCGAGGTCTCCCGCCGTATCTACGAACTCTCGCGCGAGATGGTCGAGTTCCAGCGCGCCACCCGCCCCCTGGTCGGCATGCTGCACGCGCTGATGGCCGGCTTCGCCAAGTACGGCACCGACGAGGAACTCCAGCGCTACCTCCGCGACGTCGCCGACCACGTCACCCACACCAGCGAACGCGTCGACGGCTTCCGCCAGGCCCTCACCGACATCCTCACGGTCAACGCGACCCTGGTCACCCAACAGCAGAACGCCGAGATGCGCGCGCTGGCCGAGGCGGGCTTCGAGCAGAACGAGGAGATCAAGAAGATCTCGGCTTGGGCAGCGATTCTGTTTGCTCCGACGCTGGTTGGAACTATTTACGGCATGAACTTCGAGGACATGCCTGAGTTGGGCTGGAGCTTCGGATACCCCTTCGCGGTCGGCTTGATGGGGGTAGTTTGCGTCAGTTTGTACGTAATTTTCAAGCGGCGGGACTGGCTCTGAGTCCCTGTCGCCGAGCTCAGTTCTTGTGCGGCCTTTGCTCTCGCACCGGTCACGGATCGGGCCAGAATCGGCTCTGGGGAGTCCCTGGGGAGAAGAGATGCGGGTGATCTCGTCTACCTGCCTCCGTTGAACCCCTGACCAGCACTTTTGCCCTCCTGAAGGCGCTGGGGAGAATCCGGGGAGAATCAGCCGACGCCACGGGCCCTGTACCAGTACCTCCGTCGCCGCCCCGTTCCGCGCCACGCGTCTCGCCGGTGTCCGTTGCTGCATCCGCAATGGACAACAGACAGTGACATTGGCTCCATGGACGGAGCCACAAGCCCCTGGCCCTGTGCGGCCGCCATATTGGACGCATGGCCTCCCACCGGCAGCACCCCGGACCCCGGCCGAGGAACCTCTCGGGCACAGACGCCGAAGACCTCGCGCTGTACCGGGAGAAGTTCCGGCGCCGTCCACCGGAGTCGCTGGACGAGCTGCACGGACCGGCCCACGGCGTCGTGGAGCTGCCGCTGCACCTGGCATGGTCCGGGATGACCTCGTACGACCTCTCCAATCCTCGCCAGCGCATGGGCCTGTACCGCACCGTCCTGCACGAGGGCCTGCACGACGATCTGCCCCGCTACCTCAACCGGGATCTACTCCTCGAGCTGTGGCCCGTACTGCGCACCATCGCCGGCCGCACCGTGTGGGAGGACGCCTTCCCCGAGCTCGCCTCCCGCACCCGGTGAGCGGGAGCGGGTCAAGATGTCGACGAGGAGATCGGAGCGCCGGGCCCCCGATGGTGGACGGCACTCAAGGCGCGCCCACCATCGGGATGGGAAGGTCACAGGGCGATGATCCGCCACTGCTGGCTCGCCAGTGACGCGTACGGCTGTTGCTCGATGACGGCTCCGTCGACGGTGCTGCCTTCGTCGACGGCCAGGCAGAGCCCGCTGTAGCGGTTGATGAGGAAGTAGTAACCGTCCTCGGTGGGCGTGACCGCCCAGTGCTGCTGGGGGGCGTCGCCGTCGGACCAGATGCCGACGCCGCCGCCGTCGGCGCGGGAGAGACCCGAGATCTCCATCAGCTTGCCGCTGCCCACACCCTTGAGCTCGTAGTAGCCGTCGCCCGTACCGGCGAAGGTCCACTTCTGGTTGGTCTTGTCGCGCCATGGCCACTGAAGGACGGGAGTGTTGTTCGCGGTGGCCGCGCCCTTCACGTCGGCGACCTTGCCGCTGTGCCGGGCGACGAGCCGGTAGACGGTGCCGTCGCCCGGCAACGTGCCGGACACCCGTGCAGGCTTGGCCGTCCGGCCGCCGATCCGCACGCCGCCCACGTTGACGTAGCCACCGGTGGCCGCGTTGACCTTGATCCGCACGAAGCCGGTGTTCCGGGCGGGCCATTCGGCCACCTTGGTGGCGCGGTCGCCGGCCCAGGTTCCGGTGGCGACCTGGGTGAACTCCTTGCCGTCGATGCTGGTGGAGATGGTGTACGAGGTGATGTCGCCGTCGGTGGTGTTCGAGCGGTCCCACTGCTTGGGCAGGTACTCCAGGGTGGAGACGTTGCTCCACACCCCGCCGAGGTCGATCGTGATCGCGTGCGGCAGGGCCGGTGAAAGTCCCCAAGTCGACCAGCAGGTCTCGTAGTTCCTGTCGCTCAGCCCGTCGATGGCGTGGAGCGGCCCCTCGCCGTCCCGGAACCCCGTCGCGTAGGCACTGACCGGCGTCACCGGGTGCTCTGCGCGCGGCATCTGCCTCGGCAGCGGGGGCCTGGAGGTGTCGGGGCTCCAGGCGGCCCCGACCTCGGCGAGCCGGTTGACGATGTTGGTGTCCAGCCTGCCGTCGCGGTTGGGCGGGCAGTTGAGGATGAACGAGGTGTACTTCGGTTCCAGGTCCGCGAGATGTGCCAGGATCGCGGCCTTGCTCATCGGGTCGTCGGTCGCCGTCGACGGATGCCAGAACCAGCCTCTGCTGATCGTCTGGCCCTGGGTGGCTGCGTAGGTGTTACCGGCGGGCGCGGTGAGGCCGCCCGGCTCCTCGAAGTAGATCGCGTCGCCGATGAAGGGTTCCACGATACCGCCGTGGTCAATCATGACGATGTCCGGCTGAAGGGACTTCACGTGCTCGCGGATCCGCTGGTAGGAGACGGCCTGCTGGCCCATCTGCCAGGCGTAGCCGTCGGTGACGAACAGGTCGATGGTGCCGTAGTTGGTGAGCAGTTCGGTGATCTGACCGAGGATGAAGTCCATGTCGCTGGGCTGGATGGCGTCGGTGATCTCAAGACCGGACACCTTGTGCCGGCTCTCCCACGCCTCGACGCCGTAGGTGCGGTCCCATATCGAGTAGTAGAACCCGACCTTCAGCCCCTTCGCGCGGAAAGCGTCGGAGTACGCCTTCACCACGTCGTGCTTGTAGCCGCTGTTCGCGACGTTCTGGGTGCCGTGGGCGCTCGGCCACAGGGCGAAGCCGTCATGGTGCTTGGTGGTCAGAAGGCCGTAGCTCATCTTCGCCGCCGCGGCTGCGGCAGCCCACTGGGCGCAGTCCACGGTAGGGGGAGCGAACTTGGCGGGGCTCTGGTTCGGCGCCGCCCACTCCTCGTTGGTGAAGGTGCCGAGGCTGAAGTGATTGAACATGCCGAAGCGCATGTTCGCCAGCTTCTCCAGGTTGGTCTGCGGGTCTGCGGCGGCGGCCTGCGCCGCAAGGGGCGCGAACGCGGGCATCGTCGGCAGCGCGGTCGCCGCGACGGCGGCGCCCGCGGCACCCAGCAGGGTGCGGCGGGACAGTCTCCCTGATGACATGTGTGTACTCCATGTTCGAATGGTTGATGTGCGGCGCGGCTGGGCGGCGGTCGTCTCAGTACCCGACGGCGAAGGTGGCGTCGGCCCGCCCGACGGCGGTGGAGATCGGGTCGATGCGCAGCGCGTAGTCGTAGTGCCGGATGTAGCGGTCCGGGTGACTGTGGGAGCGGAACGACGCCCAGGCCGAGTCGGCGAGCCCGGCGGTCTCGTGGAAGGTGGCGTCCTGGGCGAAGCGTGGGGTGCCGTCGTTGACGTCCAGCCGGAGCAGGTAGTCGATGTGCCGCAGGTAGCGGGTGGGGTGGTTGACGGACTGGAAGGAGACGCCGGAGGCGTCTGCCAGGCCCGGCGCCGGCTTCCACTGCGAGTCGGTGTACGGGTCGAAGGGGTACGGGTCGATACGGCCGACGTAGTCGGCGTGCCGCCAGAACCGGTCCGGGTAGTTGTAGGACTTCAGCCGGTTCCAGGCGGGCTTGCCCCACTGGGCGACCAGGCCGTCGTACACCGCCGGGGAGATCGGCTGGATCGTGGCGTGCTTGGAGTTCAGCGGCTGGGTGTAGACGCGTCGGTCGGTGGCGGCCCAGGTGCCGGTGGACAGATCACTTGTCTGCCACGCGTAGAACGTCGCGTTGGCGTCGCCCCACAGGTACCAGTTGCCGGCGGCCTGGGCGAGGATCGGGGCCTCGATGCCGCCTTGCGGTGCGAGGCCCGAGGTGAAAACGGTGAAGCTGCCGGGTTCGAGGGAGGTGGACCTCGCGCCCACGAGTCGGTTACGGGCCTTGAAGTAGAGGTAGTTGACGCCGCCCACGTTCATGGCCAGGGAGCCGTCGATCACGTCGTAGCCCGGGTCGAAGAAGACCTGCGGCGGCGTCACCGTGTGGAAGTCGGTGGTGTAGTTCACCATGATCACGTTGTGGCCGCTGCTGTTGACGGCCGAGTAGATGATCGCGAACTGGCCGCGCGACGCGTCCCAGAACGCCTCGGGAGCCCAGCTGTGCGTGTCCATCTCATGCAGCTTCAGCAGCCGGTAGTTGTCGAAGGAACGCAGATCCGCAGAGTCCCATACGTGGATGACCTGGCTCTTCTTCGTCCAGTCGGTGCCCTTCAGGTCGGTCGCGAGGACGACGAACGTGCCGTCCCGCTTGGGCAGGATGAAGGGGTCGCGCAGCCCGCCGTCACCGCCGGTCGGGGTGACGACGGGCTTGTTCTGGTTGAGCGGCATCCACTGCAGTCCGTCGGTGCTGACTGCCAGGTGCAGGCCGTAGCTCGTGCCGAGTCCTCTCGGGGACTCGGTGAAGTAGCCCATGACGAACGGGGAGCCGGCCGCGGCCCTCGCCGACTCGCCGATGGTCAGGGCTCCGGTCAGGGACAGGGGCACTGTCGCCGTCATGCCGAGGAACAGCCGGCGCGACGGGAGGGATGATGCGGTCATCTCATGGCTCCAAGGTCGTCGGGTCAGCTCGTCAGGACAGGGGCGCCGCGGTGAGCCAGCTGGTGTCCTGGGCCCACGAGGTCGTGGAGTCCCAGGTGTTGGAGCCGCCGTTGGAAGCGATGTAGGCCGCGTAGTTGTAGTGGCGGATGAATTTCGTCGGATAGTTGACCGACTTGAAGGACTGGCCGGTCCCGCTGTTGCCCGCGGTGGGGCAGAAGGTCGCGTCCTTCGCGAACGAGCTCCCGCCGTCGTCGACGTTCACGCGGAGCCGGTAGTTGGAGTGACGCAGGAACTGGCCGGGCTTGCCGACCGACTCGAAGGACAGGCAGGAGGTGTTGGCCAGTCCGGCCCGGACGACCCAGGTGGCGTCGGCCTTGTCGGCGGTGGGGCTTGAGGAGTTGACGTCGGAGATGCCGGCCGTGCTGTCGGCGGCGTTGCGGTGGAGGTACTGCGAGGTGCAGCAGGGTGCGGTGGTGGCCTTGAGGGAGACCCGCGAGCCGGGGGTGAGGGTGCCGGTGCCGGTCGTGGCGCTGCTGTAACCGGCGGCGGTGATGTTGGCCTGGACGGCGTTCTCGGTGGCGTCCGAGGGATAGCCCGAGGTCATGACGCCTTCGTAGAAGGTGCCTTGGCCGGTGACGCTGTTGTCGCCGCCGATGCCGAGGATGATCGCGCCTTGCTTCTTCATCGGGTTGTAGCCGGAAGCGTTGGGACGTACGCCGCTGTAGTAGGTGGAGAGGCCGCCCGACTGGGCGTTGCCGCCGCGGGTGGCCCACTGGTTGTGGCCTCCCTTGAGCGTGGCCGTCAGGAAGCGGTGGCTGACGGAGGGAATGTCGTTGAAGCGCGTATTCACCCCGGAGAACAGGCCGTTCTCCATGTCCGCCATGACCCAGGGACCGTTGCCGCTGCCATAACCCCAGCCCGTGCTGTTGCCGAAGTAGAGGGCCTCCATCGTGCCGTTGCCGTCGTCGTTGCCGGTCGTCTCGGCGTTGCCGTAGTCGAAGCAGCAGCCGCCGTTGAAGTGCGTGCCGTCGAAGATGGCGTACATGCCCTCGGGCTGGTCGCCGGTGGCGATGCCGTTGGTGTTGTTGTTGCGGTACCCGGTGCCGGGGGCTACGTAGACGCCATACGCCTTGTGGCCGCCGACGGTGACCGGCGCCTCGAAGGCGTTGGCCAGGTTGTCATTGCCGCCCTCGGCCGGCCCGGGCCAGTGGCCCTTGAGCGCCTGGGTGAGATTGTTGCCCTTGCCGGACTGGTCGTAGATGACCGTGATGACGCAGCTGGTGTTCGCGCAGAAGGAGTCCTGCGCGGCGGCGTCGGCGTATCCGCCGGCGCTCAGCAGGCCGATGTCCTTGGTCGCGCTGTCGGAGGCGCGCTTCACTTGATAGAGCGAGCCGTTGTAGTTCCCGTACAGGGCGCGCGTGGTGCTGTGCGCGGCGACACAAGGGGTGGCGCCCGCGGCGTAGATGTCGCACGGCCCTTGGGCTGCGGCCTGTGCGGTGGTCGTCGTGGCGGTGAGCAGGCCGCCGCTGAGCACAGCGGTGGCGACCGCCGCGAGGAGGGCGCGTGTGGCACGGCGGAACAGCCGTGGCTTGACCATGAGTTACTCCTTCACCAGATGTGGGAGGTGGGTTGAACTGGGCTGTCAGGCAAGGGACTTGAGGCAGGGGCGCCGCCGGGACGTGACGCCCCTGCCGCCCGCGACCGCGGGTCAGTTCGTCACGCGGAAGGTGGCGTCACTACGGCCCGTCGCGGTGCTGATCGGGTCGAGGCGCAGCTGGTAGGCGTAGTGCCGGAGGTACCGGTCAGGGTGGTTGTACGACTGGAACGACGACCAGGACGGGTCGGCGAGTCCGGCGACTTTCCGGAAGGTGGCATCCGCGGCGAACTGGCTGGTGCCGTCTTCGTGGGCGAGCTGGAAGTCGTAGTTGGCGTGCCGCAGGAAGTAGCCCGGGTAGTTCACCGACTCGAAGGAGACGGTGCCGGAGCCCGCCAGGCCGGGCCTGAGCCGGAACTGGGCGTCGTCGGCGGGGCTGACATCGGGGTCGATGCGCACGTCGAAGTTGGTGTGGCGTACGTACCGGTCCGGGAAGTTGTACGACTGGAGCCGCTCGGCCGGGGTGCTGGGCCAGCGGGCGAGCACGCGGCTCTCCTCGGCGGCCGTGAGCGACATGATCGCGCCGTGGCGCTTCGGGGTGCCGCCCATGTCGTAACTCGTCGGTTCCTGAAGCCGGTAGGAGCTGACGTCGAACGGGTTGGTCGTCAGGATCGGCCGGTATTCGCGTACACCGTTCGGAGCGTTGTAGTCGATGTAGAGGGCCCACTCGTCGCGGTCCTTGAACTTCACCCAGGCCGGGCCCTCGACCACATTGCCGGTGAGTCCGATGCTGGAGAGGTCGCCGAGGACGGTCCACGTCCCCAGGATCGAGTTGCTGCCCTCGACCGTGTTCCGGCCGTCTCCGGAGACCCGCACGTAGCGGTACTTACCGACACCGGCCGGCACCTCGGTCATCTGGGTGTCGACGACCGGCGTGGCGCCGGGAGGGTCGATGTAGACCTGCGGGGTGGTGATGGTGCGGAAGTCGCTGGTGCGGGCGTAGTAGATGCGGTACTTGAGAATGCCGTTCAGGGTGGCGTTCGTGGCCCAGTACAGCACGTAGTCGTTGGTCTCGGGGTTCCAGATCGCCTCAGGGGCCCAGGCGTTGCGCCCGTCGGGGATCGCCCCTGCGACGTTGAGCAGCCGCGGCTGCGACCAGGTGACCAGGTTGGTCGACTCCCATACGACGAGGCTGGGGCTGCCCTTTTCGTACGTGGAGCCGCAGCGGATACACAAGTCGGTCGCGACGATCCAGTACCGGCTTCCGTCGGGAGAGCGAATCAGCGCGGGGTCGCGTACCCCGCGCGTGCCGATGGTGGAGCGCAGAACCGGCGCTCCACCGTTGAGGTCGTTCCAGTGCAGGCCGTCCGTGCTGTGCGCGAGGTACAGCGTCTGACCGGTCGCGGAGTCGCCGGTGAAGTGCACCATCAGGTAGCCCGGTTCGGCGGCGGCGGCCCGCCCGGTATTACCGAGGGTGAGGGAGGTGAAGATCAGACCGACGGCGACGAGAATCGCCGCCAGCCGGGAGAGAACCACGGACATGCGTGTCTCCTGCCTCGTACAAGGGGAAAGGGCGGGGGCTAGCTCCTCACGATGCGCCAGCGGTTGTCGGCAGTGCCGTCGTCCGGGGCTTGTACCGCGAACGCGCCCACGGCCGTGGAGTTGCTCGCGATGGCGAGCAACTTGCCGCTGTGCTCGTTACGGATCTTGTAGGTCCCGTCTCCCTGGTCGAGCAGCGTCCACTTGTGGTCGGCGGTGCCGTTGTCCGACCACTGCAGGACGGTGGCGCCGTCAGCCGTGGACATGTCGAGGACGCCGAGCACCTTGCCGCTGTGGGCGTTGCGGAAGCGGACCGCGTTCCCGTCCGTGACCAGGACCCAGTCGTGGTCGGCCGTGCCCGTGTCGTTCCACTGCAGAGCGCGGCCGCCGTCGGCCGTGGACATGTTCTGGATGCCGAGCACCAGACCGCTGCCCGCGTTGGCGAGCCGGACGGTGGAGCTGGTGTTCCAGTAGACGGTGTAGTTGTGGCCGTGCGCGTCGTGGAACGGGCCCAGGTTGACGGTGGATCCGTTGGCGGTGGCGGTGAAGGCGAGCGAACCGCCGCTGGTCCGCTTGATCGATGACGTGGTCAGGGCGGGCAGGGAGTTGAGCGCCGAGTCGCCGTAGTCGCCGGACAGGACGACCGGGCCGTAGGTGATCGCCGCGACGTTCGGATTGTCGTTGGCCGCGCGCATGATGATCCGCATGGGCAGGCGGACGGTGACGGTGTCGCCGGAGGCCCATGAGCGGCTCAGGGTGGCGTAGCTGCCGGGGGTGGCGGTGATGGACTGCGCGACGCCGTTGACGCTGATGGTGGCGCCGGTGGTCCAGCTCGGGATGCGGATGCGCATCGCCCAGGTTCCGCCGACGCTGCCGGTGACCTTCAGGGTCGTGGTGTCGCTGACGGGGTACGCGGTGGTCTGGGTGACCGTGATGCCGCGCTCCGCCCAGTTGAGAACCGAGGGCACGAACAGGTTCACGGTCAGCGTGTTGTCACGGTGGAAGTAGATGGAGTCCATCAGCCTGGTGTGCATCTCCAGGCCCGTGCCCTGGCAGCACCAGAAGGTGCCGTAGTCGGTGCTCCAGGTGCCGCCGCCCAACCCCGGGCCCACACCGCGTCGGCCCCCGGGGTTGAGCGGGGTGAAGTAGGTGACATGGCCGTGGTCGTCGGCCGGGTTCTGCTGGCCGATCATCTGGTTCAGCCACGCCCGCTCGTAGTAGTCGAACAGTGCGGCCCGGTCCGGGTCCAGCTCGAACAACTCCCGGGTGAGGGTGAGCATGTTGACGGTGTTGCAGCTCTCGCACGTGTCCTTGTTCAAGTAACCGGCGATGGCGTTCGGCGCGCGGAAATGCTCGGCCTGGCTGTTGCCGCCGATGGCGTAGGTGTGCGTGCCGACGCAGATGTTCCAGGCGTTCGTGGCGATGTCGCGGTAGCGGGTCGTGCCGGTGGCCTGGTACTCGCGGGCCGCCCCGATCCACTTCGGCACCTGGGTGTTGGCGTGCAGTCCGCTGAGTGTGTCCTGGTTGGATGCGAGGGGGTCGAACACCGCGGCGTGGTCGAACCGTTGGGCGACGGTGAGCCAGCGCGCGTCACCGGTCCGCAGGTGCAGATCGGTCAGTACGGCGTTCATGCCGCCGAACTCGGTCCCCAGCATGGCCTGCATCTGAGCACCGCTCAGCCTGCTCGTGCGCCGGTCGACCCATCCCGCCAGGGCGAGCAGTACGTCCCGCGCTTGCGTACTGCCGATGTGGCGCCACACGTCGAGGAGGCCGGCGAGGGTCTTGTGGACGGTGTAGTACGGCACGTTGCCGTTGGTCAGGGTCCGTTGCTCGAGTGCGGTGAAGTCGGACTCGGGATAGCCGGAGAGATACCCGGCGCCGAAACCGGCGGCGCTGTTGTTGGCCTGGCATTTCGCCAACTCCCCCACCATGTACGTCGCCTTGTCCCGGCAGACCGTGTCCCCGATCACGGCGTACAACTGGGCCCACGCGGTGAGGAAGTGGCCTTGGACGTGGGTGCGGAACGGGAACGTCGGTGCGTCCCAACCCCCGGTGGCAGCCGCGCCGTTGATGGGAAGGCGATGGTTGGCCCGGAAGTTGTACAACAGGCGGTCAACGTCGACGAATTGGAGATAGTTCCGCGTCCGGTTCTGGTTGTCCAGCCATCGGCTCGCGGTGAGCCGGACCTGGCCCAGTTCGAAGGGCTGCGCCAGGACCCCGACGGCGGCCTGCGGGGAGGCGACCGCGGCGCGGGCGGTGGAACCGCCGATGGAGGAACCGGTGACGGAGGCCGCGGCGGTGGCCCCGGCCATGTGCAGGAGGCGCCGTCTGCTGACTGAGGAAGACATCTTGCACCCTTCGGTGACGAGAGACTGCTTGACTGGTCGTTGCTGTGCCGACTCGCGAAGGCCGCGGAGGCGGGCGGGCTCCCCCGGCCTCGCCTCACAGGGCTCCTAGCCGGTGACGCGCCGGAAGGTCCATCGCTGGTTGGAGCTGCCGACGTCGCGGTACTGGATCAGTACGGCGCCGTCGGCCGCACTGCCTGCCTTGACGTCGAGCACCTTGCCGCTGTTGCGGTTGACCAGGACGAATGCGCCACCGGCCCCCGGGGTCAACTGCCACTGCTGGCTCGTGCGGCCGTCGGCCGTCGCCTGCACGACCGGCGCACCGTCGGCCAGGGACGACCCCGCCACGTCGAGCACCTTGCGGCTGCGGACGCAGGTGATGGTGTGGTAGCCGTCCGCCGTGGACTGGAAGGTCCAGTGCTGGTTCGATCCGCCGGTGGCGGGCCACTGGATTACGGCGGCGCCGTCGGCGTTCGTGGCGCCGGATACGTCGACGACCTTGCCGCTGCGTACGCTGACGCACGTATAGGGCCTGGTGGGGGCGATGGCGTACTGCACCGAGTCGATGTCTACGTAGCCGGTGCCGTTCGGGTTGTAGGTGTAGAGGCCGACCCTGTCACCGCGGTAACCGCCCCAGCTGAGTTGGTAGGTGCCACCGAACGTGGTGAACGCGTCCCCGTCGAGGCTGTAGGAGAAGCTGCTGACTCCGTTCACATCCCAAGTGGTGCGCAGCCACACGGAGTTCTGCGCGATCACTGGGCCATCGGTCAGGCTGCCGCCGACGTTGTGCGCGAGCGTGGTGGTGGCCCCGGAGCGCCGGACACCCAACCCGGCGTAGGTGGCCGCGTAGTGGCACAGTCCGGCGTGCTGGCCCTCGGCGAGGCCGGCCAGTTCGAGGCGGACGGTGACCGTCGCCCCGCCCGTCGTGCGCAGCACCCGTTGAGTGAGGGTGTTTCCCACCTTGGTCAGGTTGTCGCCCACCAGCGGCGCGAACGCTTTCAACCGCAGACAGCCGGGGCGTTCGGTCAACGACCAGTGGTCCGCGCGCGGTTGGTAGTACCACTCCCACTGCGGCTTGAGGCGGGTGTCGGTGAACAGATCGCTGGTCACCACGGAGGGTAGCGCGTCCACCGGCAGACCAGAGGTGCCGCCTGCGGGTACATGGCCCGTCCACACCATGGTGCCGATGCCGTCCGCGCCCACCGTGCCGAGGATCGGCCAGCCGTCCACCCAGGTCACGGGCAGCAGGGACAACGGACGCCCCTCCCAGTCGCCGTGGCCGTGATGCGTCACGAAGTACCAGGAGCCGTCCGGGGCTTGCACCAGGCCGCCTTGGTTGGGTTCGCGGTCCACCGAGGCGTCGACATGCTCCAACTGGCGGGTCTCGAAAGGGCCGTAGAGGCTGGGGCCGCGGTTCATCATGAGCACCCGACCCTCGGACTTCACCTCGCTGTAGAGGTGGTAGTAGATGCCGTTGATCTTGTACAGCTTGTTGGCCTCGCTGCCCGGAGACTGGTGGATGACGGTGGACGGGCCGGCCAGAGACTTCCCGTCCGCGGACAGCTTGAACAGGTGGATCTTGTAGCTGTCCGAGTAGTGCGTGGTGACCAGGTAGCCCTGGCCGTCGTCGTCCCAGAAGGGGCACGGGTCGTCCCAGCCGGACGTCCGCCACACTGCCGTCAACGGCTCCCAGGGGCCGGTCGGGGACGGGGCCGACGTCATGAAGAAGCCTTCATCGGGGGTGTTGAAGTACACCCAGTACCGCCCCGCGTGGTGACGGATGGCCCCGGCCCATACCCCGCGCCCGTAGCGGTTCATGCGGTCCCATTTCAACTCCGGCCCGATGGTCGTGAGTTCATTGACTGCGCCACCGAGCGTCCGCCAGTTGACCAGGTCCTTCGAGTGCAGGACGGCCACCCCGGGCGAATACCCGAACGTGCTGGTGATGCCGTAGTAGTCGGCGCCGACGCGGATGCAGTCCCAGTCGCTGAAGTCGCCGGGGAGGATGGGGTTGGCGTAGGTGCCGTCGCCCTGGTCGCCCCACGTCCCGAGGGGAGGTGTGGGTGTTGCCGCCGCCCTGCTGGGCGGCATCAGGCCCGGCAGGAGGAGGGATCCGGTGCCGACCGTGGCGAGTCGGCCCAGCTGTCGTCTGGTGATGTCCACGACCTGTCCTTCGTCGGAAGTCATCGTGTGGGGGCGGTTCTTCGACGCGGAACGCGTGCCATGCGCAGATGCGGGGAGCGGCGGCTCCGGCACTGCCAATGACCGATATTTCGAACGCCGATCGGTTTGTCGGACGCGGTCGGCGCCGAACGTAAGCGCGGTCACGTCCGGAAGTCAACGGCCGTGACAGAACGGCGCTTTCGTCTGCATGCCGACGGGAAACGCGCCGGGAGGAACCCGTCGGAAACATTGACGGAACCACGGCTCACACCTATTTTTCGCGCGCGACGCGGCACCTGGCGCCGCCCCGCACGCCGCGTCGCAGCCTGAGCGGCGCTACCCGAACAGGCGTCGCTGGATCTCGCGGCGGTAGTCCTCCAGGGTCCTGTCGAGATGTGCCGCGGTGGCCTGCGCCGCCTCCTCGGGACGGCCGTCACGGATGGCCCGGTAGATCGTCTCGTGTTCCTCGACCGCCAACTCGGTGTTCTCTCCGAGGGTGTTGTGAATTCCGATGGCGCTGGACTGGCGCTGCAGACGGCGCGCGTCGCGCACGGCGCTGACGAGGAAGGTGTTGTGCGAGGCGACGGACACGGCCGTGTGGAAGTCGTCGTCCGCCTGGTTGAACACGTCGACCTGGTGGTGGACGAACGCGTGGCGGCACTGCTCCACGGCCACCTCGATGGTGCGCAGTTCCGAAGGGGTGGCGCGGGTGGCCGCCAGACTGCCGGCGGACATCTCCTGAACCCTGCGGAACTCGAACAGCATCAGCACGTGGTCGATGTCGACGGGGCGGAAGAAGCCGCCCCAGCGGCTGGTGATGAGCATGCCTTCGTCGTCCGCGGCGAACAGGCCCCGCCCCTTGTGGGCCCGCACACGGCCCAGCGCCGAAAGGATCTTCACGGCCTCCCGCACCACAGCCCTGCTGGTCCCCAGCATCTGGGCCAGGTCGATCTCCGTGGGAAGCCGGGCCCCTACCTCAAGCCCCTCCTCGGCGATGTACTCGAGGATCCGTTCCGCCGCGATCTCGTACCCGGGACGGTAGCCCCGCCGCTCGTCCGAGCCGTTCTCCACCGCGGGTGCAGCGGGAAGGGCCGGAGTCGGCACTGCCGTCCCGATCGCTGGCATGTCGTTCATCTGCGCTCCCTCTCGGACGGCTGCGGCGAACGCGACTCGCTGCTGTAAGGCGACAGCATCGTAATTTGGATTCGCGATGCGTCGCACTTATCAATTCCCGCGTATGGGACGCAGAGTCCGAAGCGCAGAGAGATGAGCGCCCTTTCCCGGTCATAAGCCTGCATAACTCTCACGACACCACCTCAGATTCATGAAAGATCGCCGCACACACCTTGACGAGGCCCCAGATAAGGCGGCTAATTTCTTCCCAACTGGCAGTGGACAGCCGCCCGCCGTGTCGTCGGCCCGTCCGAGCGCCGCCCCCGATCTGCTCGGGACACCCCACAATCCCAGTGGAGTCACTCATGACCGTCGTCAAGCCCGTGGCCCGCCCGAAGAGAGCCCTCAGCAAAGAACGTGCGGCGTCGCTGACCGGCTGCGCCGCCACGCTGGTGTTGACCATGGCAGCCTGCGGCGGAGGCAGTGCGGGAACGAGCACCAAGGACGGTTTCGCCCAAGTGCCGCAAAAGGACGGCACGTTGACGGTCTGGGTGGACGCGACCCGGGTGGCGGCCGCGAAGCTGTACCAGCAGCAGCACCCGGACGTGAAGATGGACATCGTCACCTACGACGGCGACGCCAACGGCTCGAACTACCTCCAGACCAAGGTCCAGCTCTTCAACCGCACCAAGAAGGGCTGGCCGGACGTCGTCTTCAGCTCCCAGAACAACGAGGTGACCTGGGCGGTCGACGCGGGCTTCGCCGCGCCGCTCAACAAGGGGCTGATCCCCACCGCGAGCCTCACCGGCTTCACCCGTGGCGCCAACGACGTCTGCACGGTCAAGGGCACCGTCTACTGCCTGCGCAACGACCTGTCCCAGGCCGTGCTCTGGTACAACGCGCCGCTGCTGAACAAGTTCGGCTACACGGTGCCCACGACGTGGGAGGAGTACCAGCGGCTCGGCGAGAAGGTGGCCGAGGAGCACCCCGGCTACCTGGTGGGTGACGCGGGTGACGCCTTCACGCCCGAGATCTACCTGTGGGCCAACAAGTGCGGCGCCAACCACATCACCGGGCCGAAGGCGGTGTCGGTGAACACCTCCAGCAATGCCTGCACCAAGATGGCCAGGCTCATGGACGTACTGATCAAGAACAAGTCCATGTCCATCAGCGGGGTCTTCAGCACCGACTTCGGCAAGAACAAGGCCGACAAGGTCCTGCTCATGCCGGGCCCGGCCTGGTACGGCGGCGCGCTGTTCGAGGGCACCTTCAAGACCCCGGCCAAGCAGATCGCGGCCGCACCCATCCCCCAGTGGGAGGGAGAGACCTCGCCGTCCACCGGCAACGTCGGCGGCGGCACGTGGCTGCTGTCCCAGCACTCCGAGCATGTCAAGGCCGCTGCCGACTTCCTGAAGTGGGTCACCACCGACAACGCCTACCAGGGTGAGAAGGCGCCGGGCTTCCCCGCGTACGCGCCGGCGGCCGAGACGTGGCTGAAAGGACAGGACGCCTCCGGCTACTTCGCCGGCGACCTGAGCGCTCTCAAGGCAGCCTCCTCCCAGGTCTGGCCCGGCTGGGGCTCGGGCCAGTTCAGCCAGGAGGCGATCTGGGCCGCCACCGTCAAGCCCGGTATCACCCAGGGCAAGTCCATCGTCTCGCTGCTGCCCGCCTGGCAGGACTCGATCGTCAAGTACGCCAAGTCCAACGGATACAAGGTCTCCCCGTGACCCTCACCCACTCCTCGTCGGGCTCTGCCCACCGGCGGCCTCGCGGTCCCGCCCGGCAGAGCCGGGCCGGCATCGCCTTCGTCTCCGCCTACGTACTCCTGCTGATCGCCTTCGGCGTCGTGCCCACCGGGTACGCCACCTACTTCGCCTTCACGAACGCCGGCGGAGCGTTCACCGGGTTCTCCACCTTCATCACCACGGCGCAGGACTTCCGCTTCATGGACGCCGTGGGCCATGTCGCGCTGTACCTGCTCTACTGGCTGGTCTCGCTCGTGGTCTTCGTGGTGGCCCTGGCCCTGCTCCTGCACCGTCTCTCCTCGGGCACCGTCAGCAAGTCCCTGCGCTTTCTCTACTACGTCCCCGGAGCGCTCGCCGGCGCCGCGAGTGTGCTGGTGTGGCTCTTCATCCTGGACCCGGCCGTCAGTCCGGTAAGCTCGCTGCTCGCCGCGATGGGGTTCGACACCTTCGGCGAGGTGATCGCGCCCGGTCATCTGCCCCTGCTGTTCACGGTGATCGCCTTCTGGACCGGTGCGGGCGGCTGGATCGTCGTGATGTACAGCGCGCTCAACAACATCCCCACCGACGTGATGGAAGCGGCCCGAATCGACGGCGCGGGCGCCTGGCAGACCGCCTGGCACGTGCAGATCCCCATGCTGCGCAAGTGGATCGTCTACATGGTGATCCTGGCCTTCGCGAGCGGCGCCCAGCTCTTCGTCGAGCCGCAGTTGCTCTCCCTCGCCAGCGTGGGCGTGGCAGGCCGCGACTACTCGCTCAACCAGCTGACGTACGACTTCGCCTTCCAGTTGAACAACGTCCACGGCGCCGCCGTCAGCCCGGCGTCCGATGGAGACTCCGCGGCGCCTGTCGACGGCATGCGAAGGGGAAGCGCCCGTCGTCGGTGACCGACGCTTCTCGGCCCTCGGGACGCTCACGGGCCGACGGCGATGAAGAGCCGCTTCCCCTCACACCGACCACATCTTGGAGCCGCCGTATGAAGACTTTCCGAACCGTCCGAACTGTCCGAACTGGCAGGAGGGGCAGACGATGAAGTCCCTCACGTCCACCCTCCGCACCTCGTCAGCACTCCTTGCCGCTGCTCTCTCCGCGGCGCTGCTGACATCCCTCACGACGTCGACCCCGGCCTCGGCCGCGCCCCAGGCCACCTACTACGTCGCCCCTGGCGGCAACGACACCAACGCCGGGACCATCACCGCACCGTTCAAGACGCTCCAGCACGCACGCGACGTCGTGCGCACGGTCAACAAGAACATGACCGGAGACGTCAACGTGTATCTGCGTGGCGGCAGTTACCCGGTGGGCAGCACGATCGATTTCACGTCGGCGGACTCCGGAACGAACGGTCACCGTGTCACGTACGCCGCCTACCCGGGCGAGAAGCCGGTACTGGACGGCGGCGTCAAGGTCACCGGCTGGACACGACACAGCGGCAACATCTGGAAGGCCCCGCTGGACCGCGACGACAAGCTCCGCGCGCTCTACGTGAACGGCAAGCGCGCCCAGATGGCATCGAAGACAATCAACTCGGCTGGGTGTTACGGGAGTTACTCGATCACGGCCGGCCAGGCACCCTGGGCCTGGGAGTCGGGGTCGCAGTGCGACGGAGCCAAGTACGGCCTCTCGGATCTGCCCGCCGTCGCCTCCAACCAGGACGACGTCGAGATCAAGTCGGCGACGACCTGGACCACGGCCATCGTGGGCGTCCGCCAGATCACCACGAGTACGGACGGCACCCAGCGCGTGGCCCTGTTCCAGCAGCCGGGCGCGGCCATCGCCCAGGGGCCGCCCAACGGCAACTTCAACCCCGGCGGCAGCCACACCTTCATGAACGCGTACGAATTCCTGGACCAGCCGGGGGAGTTCTACTTCGACAAGGCGAAGCACACGCTGTATTACGACAAGGCCGACTCGGAAGACATGTCGTCGGCGCAGGTCTTCGCGCCGACCGGAGTGTCCACCCTCATCAAGATCGCCGGCACGTCCACGACCGACCACGCGCGGAACATCACCTTCTCCGGGCTCACGGTCGAACACTCCGACTGGAACCTGGTCAAGGTCGCGGGCTCCGTCTTCCGGCAGGGCCAGCAGGGCAACGCCGGCTCGACCGTGTACGCGAAGAAGAACTTCCACGCCTACACCTACCGCAACGTCGACCTGCCGCCGGGGGCCGTCGAGATCGAGAACGCCGACGGGATCGCCCTGGTGCGCAACACCGTGCAGCACACCGGCGCTGACGGCATCCACCTGGTCAACGACGTGAAGGACTCGCAGTTGACCGGCAACATCACGAACGACATCGCCGGCTCCGCCATCACCGTGGGACATCCCCAGCACGTGTACATCGGGGACCACACCTCGACCAACAACGAGAAGTACCCGGTGAACGTCGAGGGCGTCTGCAAGAACATCTCCGTCGCGAACAACTACCTCTACGACAGCGCGGTGTTGTTCCAGGGGTCCAGCCCCGTCTCGGCGTACTTCGCCGATTCCCTGTCCGTGCGGCACAACCGGATCGAGAAATCCCCGTGGGCGGGCATCACGCTCGGCTGGGGATGGTGGAACTTCGACGGTTCGGAGAACTCGATCCGCCCCGGTGTCCCGACCACCACGGCGCGGAACAACACCATCAGCCACAACCAGATCGTCGACACGATGCAGGTGCTCGGCGACTCCGCTCCCATCTACACCCTGGGCAGCCAGCCGGGCACCGAGATCAGCGACAACTACATCCAGGGTGTTCCGGCGGGCCACAAGTACGGACTCCACCCCGACGAAGGCTCGGCGTACATCAACGAGCACGACAACGTGCTCGACGTCGACCCGGGCCTGGCGTACACCATCAACTCCGGCACCTGGGGCCGACAGCACGACCTGAACATCACCAACACCTACGGCACCGTCAACAAGATGGCCAACAAGAACGTCCCGAACAGCACGATCGAGGACGTCCACGCGTACGCGGACAACGTCTGGCCTTCGCAGGCGTACGCCATCACTGTGAACTCCGGTCCGGAGGACGCCTACAAGGACATCGTCCCCTCAAGCAGGGTGGCTCTGCAGGACTACGCCCTGCCCGCGAGCACCTTCACCGGCAAGGGCGTGTCATCCATCCCCGTCCGCACCGTCGGTGACGCGACGAGGACGCTCTGGCTGGCCCCCTCGGGGACGACGAGGTTCGCCGTCGGCCCCACGATGACGAAGGCGACCGGAACCGCCACGACCATCGGGGTCCCGCCGACAGCCGGCGACTACCGGCTCTACGTCGTGGACGCCCAGGGGAATGCGTCACCCGCGTCAAAGTCGCTCGTACGGCAGCGCTGGACCTACGCCGACGACAAGGACTCCAGCCTCACCTACTCCCCGGGCTGGTCGAACTGGAACGACACGCAGGACTTCAACGGGTCCGAGCGCTACACGAACAAAGCGGGCGACTACGTCCAGTACGCCTTCACGGGTACGGGCATTCGGTATCTCGGCATGAAGCAGCCGAACATGGGGAAGGTCGACGTCTACGTCGACGGCACTCTGACGCAGTCGGGCATCGACGCCTACGCCCCGACGGTGACCAAGCAAGTGCCGCTGTTCGAGAAGACAGATCTCGCCGCGGGCCCCCACACCATCAAGGTCGTCTGCACCGGCACCAAGAACGCGTCCTCTTCCAACACCGTCTGCGCTCTGGACGCGTTCGCCTCTCTCTCCTTCCCCGCCGCGAACACGTTCTACAAGATCCTCAACAAGAACAGCGGCAAGGCGATCGACGTCTCCGGCGGATCGACCTCCGCGGGGGCGAACATCATCCAGTGGAACGACACCGGGGCGCCGAACCAGCGGTGGCGGTGGATTGCGGTGGGTGACGGCACGTACGAGATCGTCAACCTGAACAGCGGTCAACTGCTGGACGTCACCGGCGGGTCCACCGCGGACGGTGCGACCGTCATCCAGCAGCCCGACCACAACAGTGCGAGCCAGCACTGGAGGCCGGTCGCCAACGAAAGCGGCTCCTACGAGATGAAAAACGCGAACAGCGGCAAGCTCCTCGCGGTGTCCGGCTCGTCGACGACCGCAGGCGCGCAGCTCGTGCAGACGACGGACACGAACGCCGGCAGTCAGCTGTGGCAGGTCATGGACGTGGACTGACGCGGGACGGGCCCCGCATGGGCGTGGCCCGCCACTGAGACCTGCATCAACTGCGCCAAAAAGACAAGAAGTTCACGAACGACACACGCATTGACCCCCACTTCCCCCAGTGCCACAATCGGGAACTTCGACCAGCCAGCCGTACAGCGTCCGGCATTTCGAACCTGTTGGTGTCGTGTCCGTGCACGCGAACGACCAAGGCGAGGAGCCTGGCCGCGCCAGGCTCCTCGCCGGTGCGGCCCGGATCACAGGAAGCAGCTGGTCCCCCGGTCGCCCCCCACCCCGCTCACCGGAGTCCCGTCCATGCGCAATCCCCCGATTCACCTGCCCACCGCCGAGGGACCCGCCCACCGCCGCTGCTCCCGACGCGCCGCGCTGCCCGTCGCGCTGGGGCTCCTGGCCTCGCTGACGCCGTGGCACAGCGCGTACGCGGCAGGCGGCAGCGGTGACATCACCGCCGAGATCCTGGCGGGCCGCGATGTGACGCTGACCGGCGACGCCCTGGTGCGTGTCCCGTCGGGGACCACGACATACCCGGGCGTCATCAGCGGCGAGGGCACGCTGCGCATCGGCGGCAGCGGCACCCTGATCCTCACCAGGGACAGCGACTTCACCCTGCCCAAGGCGCGGCAGCGGCAGTCGGCGAAGGTTCAGGGCGGCAACCATCCGTACGTCACCGTCGACCAGCCCGACCCGCCCGCCGTCACCGTCGAACGAGGTGCCACGCTGCAGTACGGGACGGGCGGCGGCACCGGGCTGATCGGCCGCTTCCCGTACAACACCCCCGGTTTCGCGCTCAACCAGGACAACATCCGCGTCGACGGCACCCTGCGCCTTTCGCTGACACGGACCTTCAACCTGGGCACCCTCAGCGGCGCGGGCCTGATCACCCAGCCCCGCGGCATGTGGGGCAAGCTCCAGCTGGCCGGGACCCATCCGTTCTCGGGCGTGATCGACAACGGCACGCAGATGGACGCCGGGGCACCCGAGTTCCCGGTGTCGCTGCCGAACGCCCACGCCGTCCTCAACCAGGGCACCTGGACCGTCGACACCCCGTTGAACCACACGATCACGCTGCGGCAGAACTTCTACCAGCGCGAGTACGGCAGCGACATCAACGTCCAGTCCCGGCCCGGCAGCAAGGTGATCCTGACCGGTCAGTACAGCCACAGCGACCAGGGCGGCGACACCGACCCCACCCTCAGCGACCCGGACATCAACTGGCGTCCGGTACCGAAGAACATCAACAAGCGCGGCACCAACATCAAGGGCGCGAACGTCCAGTGGGGCGACGGCACCACCGACAAGATCTTCATGCCCGGCACCGCGCAGACCGTCTACATCAATCTGCTGGCGGCCAGGTCCCGCTCCACGCTCGCCTTCGCCTACAACGGCCCGGTGACACTCGGCGCCCCGATCGGCGGCGGCAGGTTCCACGACACACTCTCCGCCCCGGGCCAGGGCGACATCGTCATCAAGGGCGTACCCGGCAACGACGTCACCTTCGCGGCCGTCCAGCACTACAACGGCTCCACGACGATCGAGAAGGGCGCCACCCTCCGACTCGGCAGCGGAAAGGCCGGCGGAGACGGAGGGCTGCTGACGGACGCGCCCCTGTACCGGGTCGTCAACAACGGCTCCCTGATATCCCAGAACGCCACCACGCCCCTCACCCTGTCGAAGGTCAGCGGCAGCGGCTCCTTCACCCAGGCAGGCGCGGCCACCACCAGCCTGACCGGAGCACTCTCCTACACCGGGCCGACGAAGGTCACCAAGGGCACCCTCGCCCTCACCGGCGCCGACAGCAGCCTGAAGTCGAGCAGCGCGGTGCTGCTCGCCGCGGCAGGCACAAAGCTGGACCTGACCAAGGCCGGTGACCAGACACTGCGGAACGTAGCTCTGGCGAAGGGCGCCACGGTCCGCTACGGCAACGAGGCGAAGCTGACCGTCGCCGACACGGCCGCGTCCGGCGACCTCTCCGGTTCCTTCCAGGGCGGCGAGCTGCGGGCCACCGGAAGCATGACCGGGGCCTTCACCGTCAAGGGCGACTACACCCAGGCCCGCGAGGCGCGACTCACCGTCCGGGCCGACGGCAAGCCGCTCCACGTCACCGGCAAGGTGACACTCGCCGGACACCTGCACATCGACCCGAAGGCGAAGGCGCCCACGAGCGGCACCGAGACGGTACTCGTCTCCAACTCCGGCTCCGACAAGATCTCCGGCACCTTCACCGGGCTCGCAGAAGGCGCGAAGGTCACCGTGCTCGGCACCGAGTACGCCCTCACGTACAAGGGCGGCGACGGCAACGACGTCGCCCTGGCCCGCACCAAGTCCTCCGGAACACCTGCTGCCGCCGCCGAGGGAGCACCGCGGAACACCCCCAACTCCCCCGCTGGCACCTCCTTCCCCTGGCGCACCACCACCCTGGCCGCCGCCCTCCCCCTCGCGGCACTCGCCCTGCTCTTCGCCGCCCGACGCCGCCGAGGCAGCCGTCGCGGCAGTCACCGGGCCCCCTGACAGCCGGGCCGCGGGTCCGCCTCACCACTCCCGCCCATGAGCCCGGACAAAACTCCTCTCCCCCCACAAGGAGGCGTACTGATCTCGTCGTGGGCGGCGATTCTGTTCGCCCCGACGCTGGTGGGCACGATCTACGGCATGAACTTCGACAGCATGCCGGAGTTGCACTGGGTATTCGGGTACCCCTTCGCGATCGTCCTGATGGCGGTTGTATGTACCAGTCTGTACGTCATCTTCGAGCGCAAGGAATGGCTCTGAGTGATCGCCGGGGGAGATGCTGCAGTGAGGAGGTGCGGCTCCGATCGTCGGCTCCCGGGCGCTACTCCTCGACGACCGCGACCAGCGCGGCAGCCGTGGAGGCTTCGGGCATGGCGGTCATCGGGTGGCCGGGATGTTCGGCACGGATCAGCGCAACGCCTTCAGTTGGTATCGCAATCCGCATCCGGGGACGCCGACAGGAGGCCCATCGGGCAGATCGGGACGTGCGGGCGTGTCCGTTCATGCGGTGCCGGCAGTCCAGGACGAGACCACGGCGAGGGCCTGCGACGGGTTGAGGCGGGGATCGCAGAGGGATGTGTAGCGGTCCCCGACGGAGTCGAGATCGGCCTCGGTGAAGGCGCACTCGGTGACGTCGTCCGGCGTCGCCTCCAGGTGCAGTCCGCCGGCGACACCGCCGCCGGCGCGCACGGCCTGGACGAAGCGGGAGACCTCCAGGGAGACGGTCTCCACGAGCCGTGTCTTGTAACCGCCGGGCGCGGAGACGGTGTTGCCGTGCACGGGGTCGCTGAGCCAGACGACGGGGTGACCCGCGCCGCGTACGGCTTCCACGAGGCCGGGCAGCCGGTCGCTGACGGCGTCGGCTCCCATTCGTGCGATCAGGGTGAGCCGCCCGGGGTCGCGCCACGGGTCGAGCTTCTCGCACAGGGCGAGCAGTTCGTCGGGCTCCATGGTGGGGCCGACCTTGCACGCCACGGGGTTGCTCACCTCGGCGAGCAGGGCAACGTGGGCGCCGTCGACCTGGCGGGTGCGCTCACCGATCCACGGCCAGTGGGTCGAGCCCAGGAACATCCGGCCCTTGTCGTCCATGCGCAGCATGGGTATCTCGTAGTCGAGCAGCAGTGCCTCGTGGCTGGTCCACACCAGCGGCTCCACGACCTCGCGCCCTGCGGCGCGGTCGCGCCAGCCCAGGTGCTCGACGATGTCACAGGCGGCCATGTAGCCGGTGAGGATGCGCAGTGGATCGGGCCGGCGCCTTTCGGGGTCGGGCTCCGGGCCGTTGACCATGTGTCCCCGGAAAACGGGGAGTTCGGCGCCGTCGATCACTTCGGTGGGCTCGGAACGGGGCTTGGCGAACTGCCCCGCGATACGTCCTGCCCGCAGGACGGGTTTGCCGGTGATCAGGCCGAGCGACCCGGCGAGCAGGTCGAGCAGCGCGATCTTCCGTGCGACATGGTGGCGTGTGCATTCCCGCGGGTCCTCGGCGCAGTCGCCGGACTGCAGCACCATGGCTTCGCCGAGGGCCACCGTGCCCAGCAGAGTCCGCAGCGTGGTCAGGTCGTCGGCCTGTATGAGAGTGGGGCGCGTGGCGAGTGACTCGCCTACCCGGCCAGCCTGTGAAAGGTCGCTCCATTCGGGTTGATGCAATGCCCCGCGTATACGAATCTCCCGCTTTACGTCTTCCAAGACGTACTCCGATCCAGCGGTCTTGTTGTACCTGTCAGGCCGGTATTCCGGTGCGCTTGATTTCCGGAACCGGAATACCTAGAGCCCGCAACTGCTGGAACGGGTTCATGAACTCCCGCTCCCGCTTGATCTTGCCGTTGTCCAGCTCGAACGAGTGCAGGAAGTGATTCTCGTAGAACCCCTCCGGGTAGTCGCCGAAGAGAATTTTTCCGCGTCCGTCGCACTCCACCCAGAACTGGTTGGGGTCCTGGGTCTCGAAGATCTGGATGTTGTACCACTCCCAGTCCGGGAAGCACTTCAGCGACCAGACTGCGTGCTCGGCCAGCCGGTCCCTGCCCTGGGTGGCGACGGGTTCACCGGTGTCAGTGGTCCACAGACCGCCGATGCCGTCCTCGGTGAACAGCTCGTGCCGACGCAGCCGGTCCTGACCCTTGGTATTCATGTAGCGCTCGACGGTGGCGCGGTTGATGCGACGCAGCTCGACCTCGTCGCTGAATCCCTGAGAATTGACGGATTCAGACACAACGTTCCTCCTGTATGGACGTGGATATTGACGCGGTGAATGCGGCCGGCTGCCCACCGCTGCCTGCGGCCCTGTCCGTTCGCAGGCAGCAGCGGTGCTGTCTCGATGCCGTCCGCAATCGACCGGAACTCGGTGTCAGAGGCGGAGTTCGGGGCGGTAGATGTCCAGCCAGGTGCTCAGGTCGAGCAGGCGCTCCATGCCGTTGCGGACGTGGATCGGCATGGAGGCCGGGTCCTGCCGTGTGATGTCCTCCAGCCAGCTGCGGTCGACCAGGTCGAAGACCGGGTCGTCGGTCGTGAGCAGTTCCTTGGACTGCTGCAGCAGCGCGCTGTTGTAGTGCGGGTCCAGAGTGGCGGGGTAGGAACTCTTCACCCGGTTCAGCACCGACTTGGGCAGCAGGTCGGCCGTCGCGGCGCGGAGCAGGCTCTTCTCCCGGCCGTCGAAGGTCTTCAACGACCACGGGGTGTTGTAGACGTACTCCACGAGGCGGTGGTCGCAGAAGGGGACCCGGACCTCCAGCCCGACGGCCATGCTGATCCGGTCCTTGCGCTCCAGGAGCATCCGGACGAAGCGCGTCACGTGCAGGTAGCACATCACCCGCATCCGCATCTCGTGGTCGCTCTCGCCCTCGGCCCGCTCGACCTCACCGACCGCGTCGGAGTAGCGGTCGCGGATATAGGTGGGCAGGTCGAGGGCGGCGGTGATGCCGGCGTTGAACCGGTCCGACGACTGGGCCTGCGGGCCGGTGACGAAGACGTCCATCCAGGGGAAGGTCTGCGCGGCCTGGACCTCCGGCTGGTGGAACCACCGGTACCCGCCGAAGACCTCGTCGGCGGACTCGCCGGACAGGGCGACCGTGGACTGCTGTCGGACGGCCTGGAACAGCTGGTAGAGCGAGGCGTCCACGTTACCGAAGCTGAACGGACTGTCCCGCGCGGTGATGACGGCGCGGCGCACGTCCGGGTCAGCGATCGCGGCGTGGTCGAGCGCGATGGACTCGTGCTGAGAGCCGACGTGAGCGGCCACCTCGAGTGCGTACGGGGCGTCCATCGTGCCACGCAGTTCGTCGCCGACGAAGTGGTCCTTCCGCCCGACGAAGTCCACCGCGAAGCTGCGCACCTTCTCGCCTGGCTCGCCGTGCTCCCCGGGCCGGCCCAGCTTGGCGGCGGCCAGCGCGGTGATCGCGCTGGAGTCCAGACCACCGGAGAGCAGGGTGCAGCGCGGGACGTCGGAGACCAGTTGACGGCTGACGATGTCCTCGAGCAGTTCGCGCACGGTGGCGACGGTGGTCTTCCGGTCGTCGGTGTGCGGACGGGTGGGCAGCGTCCAGTAGCGGTGCTCTCGCAGGCCGGAGCGGTCGACGGTGACCAGGCCGCCCGGGAGCACCTCGTGCATTCCGCACCACAGCGCACTGCCCGGCGTCTGGGTGAGGCTGACCAGCTCCCGCAGGCCGGCGAGGTCGACCGCGCGGTCCGCCAGCGGGTTGGCGAGGATCGCCTTCGGCTCGGAGCCGAACATCACACCGTCGTCGGTGCTGGAGTAGTAGAGCGGCTTGACGCCCATCCGGTCGCGGATCATCACGAGCTTCTCGACCCGGGAATCCCAGACGGCGAACGCGAACATGCCGTTGAGCCGTTCGGCGACCGCTTCGCCCCACTCCAGGTAGCCGTGGAGCACGACCTCGGTGTCGCTGCGGGTCTCGAACCGGTGACCCCGGCGGATCAGCTCGCTCCTGAGCTCGGTGTAGTTGTAGACCTCACCGCTGTAGGTGAGCGCCACCGGGCCGTCGTCGGTGGGCACCACCATGGGCTGGGTGCCGCCTTCGAGGTCGATGACCGCCAGCCTCCGATGACCGAGCGCCGCATGCCGGTCGAGCCAGGCGCCTCCGGCGTCCGGGCCCCGGCAGGCCATGGTCTGCGTCATCGCGTCCAGCTGCGTGCGCTGCTGAGTCAGATCCCGGTCGAACGAGACCCAGCCCGTAATTCCACACATCGCCTTGCCCTTCTTCCTCTTGAGTACATGATCCAGAGCACGGTCAGGGTTGGAGCTGGTCCGCATGCCGGCCGGAACCGTCACGCTCGTTACGCAGTCTCTGGCGCGACCGGTCTTCCGGTCGGCCTGCCAGAACTCGACCGACGCCGGCTCCGGCAGACAGCCCAGCCGGCGGTCCGAGCCGGGCCTCTCACCCTCACCTGGCGGTCGGCTCACGCCCGTAGCGCCCGGCTCACGCCCGGCTTTCGCGACGAGGAGTCCGGCACAGCCGGTACCTTCGTGGCGTTGTCCCTCACGGGCCACTCCTTTCGTATGGGACCGGTGGTGTGCCGAGGGCGGTCGGCTGATGCCGGGTGGACTGGCAGGACCTGGCCGCAGGCCCGCGCGAGTGGGTGGGTGGGGCCGCGCCGCATGCCGGGACGGGAAGTTCGCTCCGGCGACGCGCCACCAGTGGCGGCTTTGGCGTCCCGCCCCGGGGCCGTCGGCGGCCCGGGCCTTGTCGTCGAACTCCCTAAGGCTGCAGCCTGCTTGTGCGCCAGCCGTCGCCATGACGGTCGTAGCGCAGCCTGCGGTGCATCCTGTCCGGGTCCGCGCTCCAGAACTCGACGGCTGCCGGGCACAGCCGGTATCCGACGAACCGAGCCGGGCGGGGCAGCGCCGTACCCGTGGCCGACAGGCGCTCGGCCTCGGCGCGCAGGGCCGTGGCGTCCTCGAGCAGCTCACTCTGCCGGGACGCCGCCGACATGGCGTGCAGGGGGATCGGGCGGCCGAACCACAGGGCGTTCGACTCGGCGTCGGACATCTGCTCCACGGGGCCGGAGAGGATCAGCTGTCGGGCCGTCTCCCGCCAGTAGAGCACGCCGGACGCCCAGCCCGTGGCGGACAGCTCGCGGCCCTTCCGGCTGGTGCTGTGGCTGGTGAACACCAGGCCCTGCTCGGTCGTTTCGAGGACGGCGACGATCCGGTTGGAGGAGCGGCCCTCGGCGTCCGCAGTGGCCAGCGCCAGCGCAAGCGGTTCCCGGACACCGCGCGCGACGGCCTGCTCGATCCATTGCTTCACGAGCGCCATCGGTTCCGGTGGTGGTGCCTCGTATTCGGGGAAGTCGAGACCGATCTCGCCGGTGAGACTCTCCAGCCTGCTGGTACCCATCACAACCTCGCTCTCGCGCATTCACACGTGGATGACGCCGCGGGCGACGACAACGCCGTGGCCGCCCACCCGGACGTCGTCGACGCGGTCCCCCGACCCGTGGGCGGTGGCGAACATGTAGGAAGGGCGGCCCATGTCGGCCCCCTGGAGGATTTCGATCTCCTGCCCGTACTCGGCGAGCCCGTGCCGGGCGAGGTGGACGGCGAGCGGTCCGGCCGCGGAGCCCGTGGCCGCGTCCTCGACCACGCCGTAGGCCGGCGAGAACATCCGCGTATGCCAGTGCGTGCCGCTGCCGGCGAAGCAGTTGGCGGCCATGTCGGGGAACTGGGCCAGGGCGCGGTGGTCGGGGTCGAGAGCGGACAGCGCGGCCACGCTCGACAGTCCCACGAAGATGTGGCGGGGCCCGTTGCGGTAGATCTCCACCGGTACGGTCGACGACTCGACCCCCAGCGCCTGAATGAGCTCCTTGACGCGCTCGTACGGCTTCCACGTCGGCACCGGCTGCCGCATCCGGACGGCTACTCCCCCGTCGTCGTAGAACTCGAACGGGATGATGCCCATGGCTGTCTCCAGCCGCAGGCTGTCCGTCTTCTTGACCTCGCCGAGAGCCACGGCCGTTCCGAGCAACGGATGACCGGCAAACGGCAGCTCGTTGACCGGTGTGAAGATCCGGATCCGGGCGTCTGCGCCCTGCTGGGCGGAGAGCACGAAGGTGACCTCCGACAGGTTCATTTCCTTGGCTATGCGCTGCATCCGGTCGCTGGTGAGGTCGTCGGCGTCGAAGAAGACGGCCACGGGGTTGCCTTCGAGCGGAGTGCGGGAGAAGGCGTCCACGACCACGTACTCGTGCATGAGGATCTCCGTAATGTGTGAGTTGGCCCTACGCCGTGAACACCGGGCCGGTCCCGTGGAGGGCGGCCAGCGCGTACGCGCCCTCCACGACGGCTTCGGCGGTGAAGACCGAGCGGTGGGTCGGCGGACAGCCGATAAGTTCGGACGCCCGGTTCGGCGGGAGGACTTGGGGCCGGTCGCCCTCCCACACCATCACCGCGCCCCACCGGTTGCGGTCCCGGTCCGCCATCCAGAACTTCAGCCGCAACCCGCGGACGCCGGCCCACTGCTCGACCGCGTCCTGACGCAGGTGCTCCCGGAGCGAGTCGATGGTCGCGGAGGACTGGTCCAGGTTCCACCACACGATGTCAAGCCTCATGACCCAGCGCCCTCCGGATCGAGGCGGCCACGATGCGGGGCCCGTCGACGGTGAGCACCGACTCGGGGTGGAACTGCATCGAGGTGAAACGGGGGCCGCGCAGGGCGTGCACCTCACCGGTCAGTGGGTCACGGCTCATCTCCACCGGTCCGACGCCGTCGACGTGGCGCCGGTCCTCGGTACTGCGGGCCGCGAACGTGTTGTAGAACCCCACCTGCTCCCGCGCACCGAACAGGTCGATCCCCCGCTGCACGCCCTGGTTGGGTGCGTCACGACGTACGAGGTCCAGTCCCAGCCTCCTGCTGAGCACCTGGTGGCTCAGGCAGACGGCGACGAAGGGCCGGCGTCGGGCCAGGAGTTCGTCGACCACCGACCGCAGGCGGAGGATCTTCAGATCGTCGTCCGCGCGAGGATCGCCGGGGCCCGGGCCCATGACCACCAGGTCGTACCCGTCGAGCGTGGCGTCGTCGAAGCGCTGGATCGCCACTTGCAGTCCCAGCGCGTCCAGCTGCAGGCCCAGCATCGCGGTGAAGGAGTCCTCCGCGTCGATCACCAGCGTCTTCAGCCCCGTCAGCCCCGCCGGCCGTACCGACTCGGCCACCGCCGCCCGGTGTGATGCGTGGTCCTTCAGCCAGAAGCCCGCGATGTCCGCATTGCGACGCCGCAACGCGGACACCACCTCCGGGTGTTGTCCGAAACGGGAGGCGCCGCCGGACTGCAGAGCGGAAACGAGCCCGGAGACCTTGGCGTGGGTCTCGGCCACCTCCGAGAACGGATCGGAGTGGCGCACGACTGTGGCGCCGACCCCGATCCGCACCCGGCCGCCCGCATCGATGTCGGCGGTGCGGATCAGGATGGCGGAGTCGAGGGTGCGTTCGCCGTCCGCGTCCGTACCGATCAGCGCGGCGATCCCGCTGTAGTAGCCCCGCCCCTGCGGCTCGTACCGGCTGATCACACGCGCGGCGCTCTCCAGCGGGCTGCCGGTGACCGTGGGGGCGAACATCGACTCGCGGAGGATGTCGCGTACGTCGAGGTCGGTTCTGCCGTCGATGAAGTACTCGGTGTGGGCCAGCCGCCCCATCTCTTTCAGGTGGGGCCCGGTCACCCGGCCCCCGCGCTCGCAGATTCGCGCCATCATCTTGAGTTCCTCGTCGAGCACCATGTAGAGCTCCTCGGTCTCCTTGCGGTCGGCGAGGAACTCTGTGACGCCCTGCAGGGTGGGTCCGGCGGGCGGGTAGCGGTAGGTGCCGCTGATGGGGTTCATCACGGCCGTTCCGCCGCTCAGCGAGACGTGGCGCTCCGGGGTGGCGCCCACGAAGGTGCGCTCCCCGGTGTGGATGACGAAGGTCCAGTACGTGCCCGGCTCCCGGGCCAGCAGGGCGCAGAAGGCGGACAGGGCGTGGCGCGGCGAGTAGTCGCTGAGGCAGGCCAGGAAGGACCGCCTGATGACGAAGTTGGCGCCCTCTCCGATGCCTATCTCGTCCGTGATGATCCGGCGTACGGTCTCGGCGTACTCCTCGTCCGACGTGTCGAAGTGCTGGTCGACCAGCCGGAGCGGCATCTGTGGGATGCGGGCCAGGAGTTCGGGCACCGTGGCCGTCTGCTGCGCGGTGACGGTCATGGCGAGCAGCGGTTCCCCGTCGTCGGGGACGGCGAACCCTCGCTCGGTGAGCTGCCGGTAGGGCACCAGCACCAGGACTTCCTGCCGTGGAACGGGCACGTTCACACCGCTGTCGTGGAGCGGGATGTCCGCCAACGACCGGAGCTGGGCCATGTCCCCCACCAGGACGTCGACGGTGGCCGGCGCGGCATGCGCTCCGGGCCGGTGGAGCAGGGCGAACGCGGTCGGCTCCAGGGAGAGAACGCGGTCGAGCGGGGTGCGGTCGGGGTTCTCGGTCGGCGCGCTCATGCCCGGAACACCTCGTCGGTCAGGACGACCGTCCCGCAGCGCCGCGCCGTGTAGTCCAGGGCCAGTCGGTGGTCGGCCTCGCAGAGGTCACCGGTGGCGTCGGCGACCAGGAACGGCTGGATGTCGTTGGTGAACGCCTCCAGTGCGGTGGCCAGCACACCGACGTGCGCGTAGACACCGCAGAGCACGAGCTGGTCGCGGCCGGCTGCCCGCATGCGCTCCAGCAGGTCCGAGCGGAAGAAGGCGCTGTAGCGCCATTTGGTCAGGCGCCAGTCGCCGGCGGCGGGGGCGAGCTCGGGCACGACCGCCCGGTCTTCCGGATCCGTGCGCATACCCGGTCCCCAGAAGTCCTTGAGCAGGCCGCGCTCGTGCTCGGTCATCCCGCCGGACTGCGCCGTGTAGGCCACCGGCACCCCCTCGGCCGCAGAGCGCTCGCGCAGGGTGGCGACATTGTCGATGATCTCGGCGCGCAGCGGGTCGGGGAAGCTCCTGAGGAAGTAGCCCTGCATGTCGTGGATGAGAAGGACCGCCCGTCGGGGGTCGGCAGTCCACTGGATGACGTTCTCGGGAACGCTCGCGGTGGTGGGCAGGGGGTACGAACGGATGGGGGGTATGCCCTTCATGGGCGGCTTCTTCCGAGAGAGGGAGGATCATCCGGGCGTGGTGGGGAGGGGGACTCGGGACGTGGGGAGGGGATACGCCGGGGACGCCCCGTGTCGCCGGCCGTCGCCGGAGCGGGCACGACGTGCGTGGCCGTGTTGTCCGGCGCGGTCCGTGGCAGCAGGGGACCGCGCCGTCGGCCCGGCGGATGTGGTGCGGGAACGCAGGGACCGGTGGGTGGAGCGGTGCTGCGACGGACCGCGCAGGGGAGTCAGGCGCGCGGTGCGGCGATGAGCGCGGTGGTTTCCATCGGAAGCTCGGCGATCCGTTCGATGTCCAGGCCCGCCCGGTCCAGCAGGGACCGGAATCGATCGACGGAACGGTGTCCGCCGCCGGTCGTCATCAGCAGGTGCAGGTCCCATAGCGCGGGCAGCACGGTGGCGCCGTTGTCCACCACCATGCGGTCCATGACCAGTAGCCTGGAGGAGGGGCCGGTCATTGCGCGGCGGCAGTGCTCGAAGGCCGCGACGGCATCGTCGTCGGACCAGCCGGCCAACACCCGGCAGAAGATGTAGACGTCGCCACCCTCGGGTACTGACGTGAACATGTCTCCACCGAAGAGCTCGACCCGGTCCAGGCCGACCGTTCCCGCCAGGTACTCGCGGGCGATCGGGACGACGTGTTCGCGGTCGATCAGTTTCCCGCGGGCGTCCGGGGCCGCTTCAAGGATCACCGAGAGCAGGTGCCCGTTGCCGCCACCGCAGTCCACCACCGTCTTGTCGGAGAAGTCGAAGATCTCCGGTACGTGGTCGAAGAAGAGGTTGCCCGCCTTCATGGTCCGCTGGAACCGGTCGGCCAGGTCCGGGTGGCCGTCGAGGTGGCGATAGAGCGGCTCACCGTAGGCCAGCTCGAACCCGGCTGTCGATGTGCGGAAGCACTCCGCGGCATGACCCCACGCGGTGTAGAACTCCTCGCCGTACAGCAGGCACATGTCACGCATCGTCCCAGGCCGATCGAGCAGTGCGGTGCTCACCGGGGTGTTGCGGTAACCCGTCTCGGGGCCCCCCTCGAACACCCCCATCGCCACCAGCAGCCGCATCAGGCGGTGAATGCCCTGCTCCTCCACCCCCGCCGCCTCGGCGAGTTCGCCGTCGCGAGACAGGCCTGCTTCGATGTGATCGGGCAGTCTGAACTTCGCCGCTGCGTAGACGGCCTGTGCGCGCCACCCACCGGTGACGAGTTCGACCACTTCCTGCACGGCCTTCAGATCGCGTTTCATCTGTGAACTCTCCAGGCTGTCGGCACCCTTTTGACTGGCCCTATTCATCGCCTTGCACGAATTTCACCGCTCACTGCCTTGTGATGAATTCACTGGCTTGGAGCACTCCTTCAAATCATGTGAGCACCGCACCCACGCGACAACCCCAGAAAATCTCGCAAGAAATGAGGGGTTGCGGGGGCCCGGATCCCCGGCGGTGACTTCGTTGTTGCGGGCCGGTCCGAGGTCACGGCCGATCGCTCGCAGCCCAACTCCCTTGCCGCGGAGGGCATGGACAGCCGCGTACTGTTCCCGGATTCGGTCGGACAGGCGGCCTGCTGTCCGCGGCCCCGGCGCGGAGTGCGGTTCGAGTCCCATCGTCTTCATGACCGCACCGATCGGTGTGGCGGCGGAGTCGTGCGGTCTTCGGAGCAGAGCGCGGTGCTGGACGACGGTCTTCGCGACGGCACCCGCGAGAAGCACGGCCGCCGCGAACGGCTCCGCAACCTCATCTCGGGACTGCGCGTGGCGTGGCCCGGCACCTCGCTCACCGGCCGTGCCCGGATGACGTCATCCAGCGCACGTTCCCAGCGGCGGCTCCGGATGGCTCCCCAGTGGGCCCGTCGCAGAGCCGTACGGGAGAACAGCACGGCCTGGGCCGCGTCGCCGACGAGGAGGCAACGCCCCTGGCACAGATCGGTGGCGATGCGCTCCTGGCTTCCTGGGGTGGATGCCGAGCACATCGGCGATGACCAAAGGCGGTAGGTCTACCAGGGCGTCCATCATGGCGGTGTTCCGAGCTGCGCGGGCGGGCAGACCGTGGTGTCTCAGAGTGTCGGCGAGGCCGAGGGGGGTGACGCGGGCGTCCAGGACTTTGAGTCGTAGGCGCCTCGCGCTGTGGCGGTCCCGATGACGACCGGTTCGGCGCACAGTCCGCCGTTGAAGTGGGTGACGTTCATCCCGGTGACGATGTGCCCGTCGCAAGTGCGCGCCTCAGCAGCGACAGTGTGGTCTTGTCGCCACGGCAGTAGGTCTCTGCCGCTTGGAGGGCGGCTCGGACGAGTTCCTGGTCGACTGCGATCGTCGATGTGGTCATCATGCTCTGCTCCCGTGTGGCGTTATGCGGCATTCGCCTTGGCGACGATCTTCCGGAGGCGGGCGTCGGCGGTGTGCCGGTTCCACCGGGTTCGCGCCCTCGCCGACCGCGGAGCGCCTCGCGACCTGATCGACGTCTTCGCGGCCTCCCGCCGCTGGACGAACGCCGAGCTCGAGGAGTTCGGCCGCCGCCACGCCCGTGGCCGCTTCGAGCGCGAGGACCTCCAGACGAACCCGACCGGCGCCGAGTGGACGGACGACGAAGCCTTCACCGCCTACGGCCTCGACGACGCCACCATCACCGCTCTGCGCACCTGGGCCGTGGAGTGGGCCGACGACCTCGCGACCCGCCTCCTCGAAGAGCTCGGCGACCCCGACATCGACCAACACAGCACCGGGCGAGTCCTCGTCCTCTCTTCCCGCCGTCGCCGCCTTCCAGCCGGAGGCCGACTCGCCACCGGTCCGGAGTCCGCGCAGCACCCGTGCCGGACCGGCCGCTCGTGTTCCAGGACGAGCGCGCCGACGACTCCTCAAGAACGTCAGAGGAGCGGACAGAAGCACAGGGCAGCGCATGCATATCGAAGCGTCGCCCCGGCCGCACCATTGCCTCGGCTGAGTTCTGTCGCGTTTCCGATGCCGTGATGCGGTGCGCCGGGCGCGGCACGTGTGGACGGTGGCGGCGGCGGGCGGGCGTCGCCGGCCGGCTCGATCGCCCAAGGCGGCCTGGGTGCACGGCACTTGCATGGCCCTCGGCTCGCCGGTCCGCACCCTGGAAGCCGACCGGCCGCCCGTCGGCACGTTGCCCGATCGGGGCTGAATCCCGTCGGTACCCGGGCAAACATCGCGCGGGCGCGATCATCGCATCGAGTTAATGTCGCCCACTTTCCTTGGTCCACGGGGCGACGCGGCCATTAGGGTTCACCTGGATCTGGACCGATTCCCCTTTATATACATCGTTTTACAGCTATTGCCCGGTGGCGCCCGCATACGTGCCATCACCGCCCTGAACAAGGAGAGCCCGCCCGATGACTGTTGACTCGAGCCCGGAGGCGCGACTGGAGCCACCCCGGCACACCAGCCTCGGCACGGCGGCCGCCCGTAACCTCGCGACCACCACCAAGTCCGCCCCGCAGATGCAGGAGATCACCTCTCGCTGGCTGCTGCGGATGCTCCCCTGGGTGGAGACCAAGGGCGGGGTCTACCGGGTGAACCGTCGCCTGACCTACACCGTCGGCGACGGGCGCGTGGAGTTCGTCCAGAACGGCGGCGACGTCCGGGTGATCCCCCGTGAACTCGGCGAACTGGCCCTGCTGCGCGGCTTCGACGACGTGGAGGTGCTCACTGCCCTCGCCGATCGGTGCGTCCAACGCGACTTCCGGGCCGGCGAGGCGCTGGTGCAACGCGGCGCGCCCGCGGATCAGCTCCACCTGATCGCCCACGGCCGTATCAGCCGGACCTCCGTCGGCGAGTACGGCGACGAGGTCGCCCTGGACGTACTTGCAGATGGCGACCGGTTCGGGGACCACGCCCTGCTGGACGGGAACGCCCCTTGGGAGCACACCGCCACCGCCGAGACCTCCGGCACCCTGCTCACCCTGGCCCGCGCCGACTTCGAGGCCGTGCTGTCCACGGCGCCGGGCCTGCGGGACCACATCGAGTCGTTCACGTCGCTTCCCCGCCAACGGCAGAACCACCGCGGCGAGGCGGAGATCGCGATGTCGGCCGGCCACACCGGCGAGCATGAGCTGCCCGGGGCGTTCGTCGACTACGAACTGAATCCGCGCGAGTACGAACTCTCGGTCGCCCAGACCATTCTGCGGATCCATACGAGGGTCGCCGACCTCTACAACGAGCCGATGAACCAGACCAAGGAGCAACTCAGGCTCACCATCGAGGCGTTGCGCGAGCGCCAGGAACACGAGCTGATCAACAACAAGGAGTTCGGCCTGCTCAACAACGCCGACTTCAAGCAGCGCTTCCAGACACACTCCGGGCCGCCGACCCCGGACGACATGGACGAGCTGCTCTGCCGCCGTCGCGGGTCCAAGTTCTTCCTCGCGCACCCGAAGACCATCGCGGCGATCGGGCGCGAGTTCAACGCCCGCGGGCTCTATCCGGACCATGTCGACCTCGGTGGTCAGCAGGTCCCGGCCTGGCGCGGGGTTCCGATCCTTCCCTGCAACAAGATCCCGATCACGAAGGAGAAGACCAGCTCGATCCTGTGCATGCGTACCGGCGAGGACAACCAGGGTGTCATCGGTCTTCGTCAGACGGGTCTGCCGGACGAGTACGAACCGGGTCTGTCGGTCCGGTTCATGGGCGTCAACGAGCAGGCGATCATCTCCTACCTCGTCAGCACCTATTACTCCGCCGCCATCCTCGTGCCGGACGCGGTCGGCGTGCTGGAGAACGTACAGATCGCCCGGTGGCCCAGGTAGCGGGCTCGGCCTGCACGACATGGTGCGACACCCCGGACCTCCCGGATCGGTCGCGCAGACCTGAAAGGCCCGGGGCAGCCGCCCACCCCACGAAGGAGCCATCGATGCCCGCGCCTGAGCCGACATCTCCGCAGTCGAGCCTGCCGGCGGCCGCTGCCCACTTCGGGGCGCACGTCCTCTCCGAAGCCGCGGCCCGTGCCTGCGACATCAAGGCTGTCACCGGCGACCCACCCTGTGCGCAGGCGGCGCCCGCACCGCCCGCGCTTTCCGTGCCCGCACCACCACCCCCCGATGCCCCGACAGCCGTGATGCCGACACCGATCCCGGACCTGGAACGGATCCTGCGCGGCCCCAGCGGCGTGGGCACGGCGGGCCTGCGCCTGATCCCGCGGGAGCAGCCGCCGACGCCCTCGGAGCCGTCGGCAGCCACGGCGGAAGGCACGCCGATCCCGGGCCTCTACCACCACCAGGTGGCCGAGCCGGACCCGGTGCGGGTCGAGGAGGTCAGCCGAAGGATCAAGTCCTGGGCGCTGGACGAGGTCTCCCTGTATCCCGAGGACTGGGAGGAGCAGTTCGACGGCTTCTCCGTGGGCCGCTACATGGTCGGCTGCCATCCGGACGCACCCACCATCGACCACCTCATGATCGCCACCCGTCTGATGGTGGCCGAGAACGCGGTGGACGACTGCTACTGCGAGGACCACGGAGGCTCGCCCGTCGGCCTCGGCGAACGCCTTCTGCTGGCGCACACCGCACTCGACCCCGTTCACACGACCGAGGAGTACCAGGGGGACTGGGCGAAGTCGCTCCACGCGGACGCGCCCCGGCGTGCCTACCGCTCCGCCATGGACTACTTCAACCAAGCAGCCAGCCCCTCCCAGACCGACCGATACCGGCACGACATGGCCCGGCTTCACCTGGGGTACCTCGCCGAAGCCGCCTGGGCCCAGATGGACCACGTACCCGAGGTGTGGGAGTACCTGGCGATGCGCCAGTTCAACAACTTCCGCCCCTGCCCGACCATCACCGACACCATCGGCGGCTACGAGCTGCCGTCGGACCTGCATGCCCGGAGCGCCATGCAGAAGGTCATCGCGCTCGCGGGGAACGCGACGACCATCGTCAACGACCTGTACTCGTACACCAAGGAACTCGACGCTCCCGGGCGGCACCTGAACCTGCCCGTCGTGATCGCCGAACGTGAGGGCCTCTCCGACCGGGACGCCTATCTGAAGGCGGTCGAGGTCCACAACGACCTCATGCACGACTTCGAGAGCAACGCCGCGGCCCTGGCCGTCGACTGCCCCGTCCCGACCGTGCAGCGCTTCCTGCGAGGCGTGGCCGCCTGGGTCGACGGAAACCACCACTGGCACCGGACCAACACCTATCGCTACAGCCTGCCCGACTTCTGGTAACGACTTCCGGTAAGAAGATTGGACTCATCTGTGACCAGCACGACCAGCACCGAACTCACCGCCACCGACGCCTCTGTGCTCATTCCCGGCCCGGCGACTCCCTACCAGGGAGACATCGCCCGCTACTGGGACGGGGAGGCCAGGCCCGTGAACCTGCGTCTCGGCGATGTCGACGGTCTCTACCACCACCACTACGGCATCGGTGAAGTCGACCACTCCGCACTCGGCGACGCCGAGGACAGTGAGAGCGAGAAGAGGCTGATCGCCGAGCTCCACCGGCTGGAGTCGGCGCAGGCCGATGTCCTCCTGGGGCACCTCGGCGACATCGGGCGTGACGACACCCTCGTGGACGCCGGCTGCGGGCGCGGCGGGTCGATGGTGATGGCGCACCAACGCTTCGGATGCAAGGTCGAAGGTGTCACGCTGTCGGCCAAGCAGGCCGACTTCGCCAACCGGCGGGCCCACGAACTCCGCATCCAGGACCACGTACGCGCCCGCGTCTGCAACATGCTCTCCACGCCCTTCGAGACCGGGCAGGCCGCGGCCTCGTGGAACAACGAGTCGAGCATGTACGTCGACCTGCAGGACCTCTTCGCGGAACACTCCCGCATCCTCGAGGTCGGCGGTCGCTACGTGACCATCACCGGCTGCTGGAACCCGCGGTACGGCCAGCCTTCGAAGTGGGTCTCCCAGATCAACGCGCACTTCGAGTGCAACATCCACTCCCGCCGGGAGTACCTGCGCGCCATGGCCGACAACCGCCTGGTGCCGCAGGCCGTCGTCGACCTCACGCCCGACACGCTGCCCTACTGGGAGCTGCGGGCAACGTCCTCGCTGGTCACGGGGATCGAGGACGCGTTCATCAACTCCTACAGGGACGGGTCCTTCCAGTACCTCCTCATCGCAGCCGACCGAGTCTGACCTGCCGCTGCCGAGTCTGACCTGCCGGTGCCGGGCCTGGGGCCGCCCTTGACGGGACGGCCCCTCGCCCGCTGGTTCGACATGTGTCAACATAGATGTATGTCGAACACCACGGTCCTGCCGCTGCTGGAACCCGAGAGCCCCGAGGCAGTGGCGCCGTGCTGCCCCCCGCTCACCGAACGGCCGCTGACCGCCGAGGAGGCCGAGAAGACGGCCCGGATGTTCAAGGCGCTGGGCGATCCTGTCCGGCTGCGGCTGTTCTCGGCGGTGGCCTCGCACGAGGACGGCGAGGCGTGCGTGTGCGACATCTCCGACGTCGGCGTCTCCCAGCCGACCGTCTCCCACCACCTGAAAAAACTCAAGGAGGCCGGCCTGCTGACCTCCGAGCGGCGCGGGACCTGGGTCTACTACCGGGTCGAGCCGTCCGTGGTCGCCTCGATGGGCCGGATGCTCGGCACCCTCGGCTGAGCCGGCCGGCGGGGCAGGAAGATCAGCGCCACCAGCGCCAGCCCGACCACCGCACCGACGAGCTGCATCCCGACGAACCCCGCGACCGAGCCGGGAGCGATGCCCGCGAAGGTGTCGGTGAACGCGCGGCCGATCGTCACCGCCGGGTTGGCGAACGAGGTGGACGAGGTGAACCAATAGGCGGCGCCGATGTACGAGGCGACGGCCACCGGGGCGAAACGCAGGCGATCCGTGCGGGCCAGGCCGAAGATCAGCAGTATGAGGCCGGCGGTTGCCACGACCTCGCCGAGCAGCAGATGTCCGGCCGAACGGTCGTGGGTGGACCACTTGACCAGCGGCTCGCCGAACATCGCGTCCGCGAGGACGGCGCCCGCGATCGCACCGGCGATCTGTGCGGGGACGTACGCCGCCGCCTCGCGCAGGGTGACACCGGCGCCGCCACGGCGGGCCGTCCACCACTCGGCCAGGGTGACCACCGGGTTGAAGTGCGCGCCGGAGACCGGGCCGAGCAGCAGGATCAGTACGCCGAGGCCGAGAACGGTGGCCGTCGAGTCGGCGAGCAGCTGCAGGCCGACGTCCTTGGTCAGCTCGGTGGCCTGGATTCCGGAGCCGACCACGACCGCCACCAGGGCTGCCGTACCGACCAGTTCGGCCGCGACACGCGCGACCAGCGGAGCAGCGGCGGGTGCTACGGCGTACTCCCCGGACCTGTCGTGCCCGGTGGCCTCAGCGGCTTCAGTGGCCTCGGTGGCGGTCAACAGGATCTCCTCGGTGCAGGTCGCCTGCGGGGCGGGTTCAGGGGCAGGAGCGCTTGACGTTGTTCTCGGCGGTGGCCCGCGCGGTCCTGGCGAGGTCGGCGAACCGACCGGCGAGGGTGGCGATGACCTCGGGCTTGAGCCGGTAGTAGGTGAACCGGCCGCACGGCTCGGTCTCCACGACGCCGGCGTCACGCAGCACCTTCAGATGGTTGGAGAGGTTGGTCTGTCTGGCCCCCGTCTCCTCGATCAGGTGCGTGGTGCAGAGCGTCTCCCTGGCCAGCAGGGTGACGATCCGGAGACGGAGCGGGTCGGCCAGGACCCGCATCAGATCAGCGTCGACCGACGTCAGCATGGACTGATACTGTCACATCACTTCTCGCTGATACCAGCCGGGGCTGATCCATTCGTGAAGGAAGAACCGATGCCCTCCAGCCCGCTCGCCTCCGTGCTGTTCGTCTGCGTCCACAACGCCGGGCGCTCGCAGATGGCCGCCGGATTCCTCGACCACCTCGCGGGCGACCGGATCGAGGTCCGCTCCGCCGGCTCCGTGCCGGGCGACCGGGTCAACCCCTCCGCGGTCGAGGCGATGAAGGAGGTCGGCATCGACATCGCCGGCGCCCAGCCGAAGATCCTGACCACCGAGGCCGTCCAGGCGTCCGACTACGTGATCACCATGGGCTGCGGCGACGCCTGTCCGGTCTTCCCGGGCAAGAAGTACCTCGACTGGGCCCTGGAGGACCCGGCCGGCAAGGGTGTCGGGTCCGTCCGCCCCATCCGCGACGAGATCAGGACCCGCATCGAGTCCCTGATCACCGAGATCGACGGCCGGCAGGAGACGTAACCTCCCGTATGAGCCGTGAGGCCTCGCGGAGTAGCCTGAGTGTCTGCGGTGCTCCTGGTGTGCGCCGCGCGGCGGTGGGGCCCGCCGTACCCCAACCGCGGCGACGGCGCCGCCAACGGTCCCTGCTTGCGACGTGAGCGCGCCCGAAGACGGCTGGGCGCCGTGCGAGTAGGAGATGTCTGCATGGGAGAGGCCCGATCCCCGGTGCTCGGCGAACCCACCGACCCCGACGTCGATCTGCGTGTGCCCGCACAGCGGCATGAGCTGCTGCGCGGCCAGTGGCCGATCATCGCGGCTGTTTCGGTCGGCGGCGGCATCGGAGCCTCGGCCCGCTACGGCGCGGCGCTGCTGTGGCCGACCGCGGCCGGCTCCTTCCCCTGGACGACCTTCTGGGTGAACGTGATCGGCTGCGGCGTCATCGGCGTCTTCATGGTGGTCATCACCGACGTGTGGGCCGCGCACCGCCTCGTCCGCCCCTTCTTCGGCACCGGCGTCCTCGGCGGTTTCACCACGTTCTCCACCTACGCCGTGGACATCCAGCGCCTCTTCGACGACGGCCGCGCCGGCACCGGCCTGGCCTACCTCGCCGCCACCATGCTCGCGGCGTTGGCCGCGGTGTGGACCACGGCGAACCTGACCCGCCGTGTGATCGAGTGGAGGCAGTCATGACCCGGCTGACCGGCACCGCCCTGCGAGTGACGATCTTCATCGGCGAGAACGACACCTGGCACCACAAGCCCCTGTTCTCCGAGATCGTCCACCGCGCGCACGCCGCCGGACTCGCGGGCGCCAGCGTCTTCCGCGGCATCGAGGGCTACGGCGCCTCCTCGCTCATCCACACCACCCGGCTGCTGTCCCTGAGCGAGGACCTGCCCGTCGCGATCGTCATCGTCGACACCGAGGACCGTGTCCGCGCCTTCCTCCCCCAACTGGACGAACTCGTCGGTGAGGGCCTGGTGATCCTCGACGACTGCGAGGTCATCCGCTACGTCGGCCGCGACGGGGAGCACAGGTGAACTGGCTGCTGGTCGTGGTCGGCGCGATGGCCGGGGCCCCGCTGCGCTACCTGACCGACCGCACCGTGCAGACCCGGCACGACACCGTCTTTCCCTGGGGCACCTTCACGGTCAACACGGCCGGCTGCCTCATCCTCGGCCTGATCACCGGCGCGATCACCGCCGGCGGCGCCTCCTCCCACGTTCAACTCCTGCTGGGCACGGGCCTGTGCGGCGCGCTGACGACGTACTCGACCCTCTCCTACGAGACGCTGCGGCTGGCCGAGCAGGGCGCCCGCTTCTTCGCCGCGGCCAACGCCGCCGCCGGCATCGTCGCCGGCCTCGGCGCCGCCTTCACCGGAGCCGCGATCGCCCAGTCGATCTGGGCCTGACCCCGCGTGACGCCCTGCGGCGCAGGGTGCGCAGCGTCCCCGTGGCACCGGCCGCCGGCAGAGCCCCGGCGGCGACACCCACCGGGAGGCCGGGGAGCCGGGAGGTGTCGGTGGTGGTGGCGGCGTTCTCCGGCGCCGGGCCCGGCGTGATGCTCGTGGCGACGGGCGCGATGTGCCGGATCGGGCCGACGGACCTGATGGAGCCGTCCGCGTTCAGCAGCACCTGCTTGTCGCTCGGGTGGCGGAAGTCGAACATGCCCGCCCAAAAGAAGGCCATGCCCGAAGGTTCCCTCCGGGCTCACCCGCGCGGACCGGGACGAGTCCCGGCGGGGCTGTCACAGCTGAGCGGGCTGTCCTGTCATCTTTGGTGAGCGGGACGAAGATCCACGCCGGTCAGCGGCGGGCCGTCCTCGGCTCTCGGTCGAAGTTGCCGGAAAAGGGTGTGGTTGGCATGAGGATCGCCGTGATCGGTGGCACCGGGCTCATCGGGTCGCAGGTCGTCGAAATCCTGCGGGCGGAGGGGCACGAGGCGATGCCGCTCTCGCTGTCGACCGGTGTGGATCTCCTCACCGGTCAGGGCCTGGGCGAAGCGCTGAAGGGCGCCGAGGTCGTGGTGAACCTGACGAATTCGCCGACCTTCGACGACGCGTCGGGGGCCTTCTTCCACACGACGATGGACAACCTCCTGGCGGCGGCCGACCGTGCGGGTGTCGGCCACGCGGTGATCCTCTCCATCGTCGGCGCGGAACAGGTGCCCGACCTGGCCTACTACCGTGCCAAGGTCCTCCAGGAGGACATTCTCAAGGCCGGACCCGTGCCGTACTCGATCGTCCGCGCCACCCAGTTCTTCGAGTTCATGGACGCGGCGTTCTCGTGGACGGCCGACGAGACCACCGTCCGGCTGCCCGCCACCCCCGTGCAGCCGATGGCCGCTGCCGATGTGGCCCGTGCCGTCGCCGAGGTCAGTGTGGGCAGCCCGCTGCGAGGCACCCGCAACGTCGCGGGTCCCGAGGTCTTCCCTCTCGACGAGCTGGGCAGGATCACCCTCGCCGCCCGTGGCGACCACCGCACCGTCGTCACCGACGCCGGCGCCGGCATGTTCGCCGCCGCGCCCGGCAACGCCCTCATCGCCGAGGAAGACGCCGTCATCGCTCCCACCGCGTACCGGAAGTGGCTGGAAGGTCAGCCCCGGTCAGCGGACTGACGCCCTCACCGACCCGCACGAGGAAGCAGCGGGGGTACGTGTTCGTGACCCTGCCGCGGCTACTGGCACCGGGCAGGGCAGAGCCGGGAACCGTGTATCGACCGTAGCTCCCGGCTTCCCCTCCTCAACGGACGTTCTTCATGAAGGGACGGTCAGGCCAGCCGGACCGGCAGCGACCGGTAGCCGTGGCCGATGAAGGACTCGCCGAGCCGCGCGGGACCCGCCGCCTCGTCGAGACGCAGCCCGGGGAAGCGTTCGAAGAGCGCCGGGAGCGCGATGGACGCCTCCAGACGGGCCAATGGGGCACCCATGCAGTAGTGGACACCGTGGCCGAAGGACAGATGCTCGTTGTCGGCGCGGGAGATGTCGAAGGCGTGCGCGTTCGCCCCGTGTTTCAGCGGATCCCGGCCGGCCGCCGCGTACATCGCGAGGATGGCGTCGCCCTGCGGGATCACCGTGCCGTCGGCGAGCTTGATGTCCTCGACGGCGAACCGGAGGGGGACATTGGCGATCGAGGGGGCCCAGCGAAGGGTCTCCTCGATGACGTCGCTCCACGCGGCCTCGCCGCGGCGTACGCGTTCCAGCTGGTCGGGATGGGTCAGCAGGGCGTGCACCGCGTTGCCGATCAGGTTGACCGTCGTCTCGTGGCCGGCGCCGATGACGATGAGGAAGGTGTCGACGAGTTCCTGCTCGGTGAGGTGCGAGCCCTCCTCGTCGCGGGCCCCGATCAGGACGCTCGCCATGTCGTCGCCGGGCTGCTCGCGCTTGAGGGCGACCAGCCCGGTGAGCAGTTCGTGGACCTCCGCCCAGGTGGTCATGACCTGTTCGGGGGTCGCGGTGGTGTCCATGTTGGCCTCGATGAGGCGTGCGGTCTCGGCCCGCCATTCCTCCGGCACCCCGAACAGCTCGCACATCACCTGCATCGGAAGCGGGTGCGCGTAAGCGGTGCGCAGATCGAGGCGCCCGTCGGGTGCCTCGGCCATGCGGTCGAGCAGGGTGGTGGAGATCTCCTCGATGCGGGGCTTCAAGGCGTCGGTACGGCGCTTCGTGAACGCGGGTGAGACGAGCTTGCGCAGCCTTCGGTGGTTGGCGCCGTACGCGGTGATCATGTTGGACACGCCGACCCAGAGGCTGACCCAGGTGTCGCGGTACTGGCCGTCGATCCAGGCGTTCCAGTGCTGGTTGGGATCCTTCGAGACCCGGTCGTCGGCGAGGAGCTGCCTGAGGACCTCGTGCTGGGTGGTGGCCCAGGCGCGTATGCCGCCGGGGAGTTCGACGAGGGCGACGGGGCCGCGGGCGCGCAGGCGGTCCGCCTCGCCGTGGATGTCACCACCCGCGGGGTCGATGACGAAGGGCTGGTCCAGTATGTCGTAGGGCTGGTCCGGCACGAGGCCTCCTGTTCGTGGGGTGAACACCAGGGTCTGATCACGGAGTTCGATCACAGGGTTCGATCACGGGACGAGGTGCAGGCGGTGCGGGGAGCGGTGGATCAGGGTGGGGCGCATGGTCACCGGGTGGTCCCCGGCGAGTCGCAGTCCGGGCAGGCGGCGCGTCAACAGCTCCAGCGTGATGCGGAGTTGCTCGCGGGCCAGCTGCGATCCGGGGCAGCTGTGCACACCCAGGCCGAACGCCAGATGGCGGGCCGGGGCGCGGGTGATGTCGAAGGTGTCGGGTAGCGGGTGCCGGGCGGCATCCCGCCCCGCGGCACCGAAGGCGACGAACACGCTTGACTCCGGCGGGAGTTCTTTGCCCGCCAGGGTGACCGTGCGGGTGGTGACGCGCCGGAAGCCCTGGAGCGCGGTGTCGTAGCGGAGGGCCTCCTCGACGGCCGCCGGAATGCGGTCGGGTTCCGCGCACAGCAGCTCCCACTGCTCCCGGTGGCTCAGGAGGTGGAGCACCGTGGTGCCGATGAGGGCGGCGGTGGTCAGATGGCCGGCGATCAGCAGGTTCTGCAGATGCGCGACGAGTTCGTGCCGCTGATCCAGCGTGAGGTCCCCGTCACCCGGGGCGAGGGAGGCGATCAGCTCGCCCGCGAGATCCTCGCGCCGCTCGCCCCGCCGCCGTACGCAGGCGTCCAGGAGATGCTGCATCGCGACGACGTCCTGAGCGGCGGCCACTTGCTCGTCCTCTTCGAGGGGGCGGAACAGCAACTCCTCCGCGCGGTACCCGCCATGGACGACGGCAGGTACGTCATCGGGGTCGAGCCCGACGATCCTGCCCATGACGTCGCCGGGCAGGCGTCGCGCGTACGCCGACATCAGCTCGACGTGCCGGTCCTCGGCGAAGGCGTCCACGAGCGAGGCGGCACGCTCGGCGACGTACGGGAGGACGGCCGCGACCCGCGCGGGCGACAGGCCGCGCACGATCGGGGCGCGCAGCCGCTGGTGGAGCACGCCGTCCGCGGTGACGACGACGGGCCGGCCGCCGAAACCCCCGCCCAGCACGGCCAGTGCGACGGGCGAGGGCACGACGTCCGGCCGCAGCGCGCCCGCCGAGGAGAAGTCGTCGGGCCTGCGCAGCACTTCGCGGACGTCCTCGTCCCGCGCGACGAGCCAGGCGTCCAGCTCGGGGACGTGGACGAGCCCCTCGGACTGCCGCGCCCGTGCGTAGTGCGGGTAGGGATCGCGCTGCAACTCGTCGAGCCCGCCGTGCAGTTGACGGTTCACAGACAGTCGTCCTCCGGGCAGAGGTGTGCGGTCGCGGGACATCGTGCGGTAAGGCGTCGCGCCGGTGACAGGGACGCCGTGCTCAGAACACCAGGGTCCAGCCTTCTCGCGCGGCCTGCTCGGCGGTGTAGGAGACGCCGTGCACCTTGAGGCCGTCCGCACCCAGCAGGGTGATCTGGCCGCCGTGGTTGCCCAGTTGGACACCGTCGGTGAGCGGGACGACGAGAGCGGCGCCGGCGGCGAGCGGACCGGCGGGCACCGCGCAGCCGTGGCCGAGCCGGTCGGCTACCTGCCAGCCCGTGAGGTCGACCGGATCGGGCGAGGCGTTGATGAGCGTGACGGTCTCGGACTCCGGGGCCGGTCCCGGCGGGTTGACCAGGGCGGCGACGACACGGACCGGCCCGCCGCCGGCCTCGGGGCGGGGGTGGCCGGGGTCGAGGGTGTGACCGGTGGCGTCGTCCGTGTGCCAGGCCTGGCTCTGGAAGGCGAGGAAGACGCCGACCCAGCGAGACTGGGCGGGGAAGTGGATCAGCAGTCCGCCGTCCTGCCACACCCCGTCGTCGTCCTCGAAGCGGCGGCTGTTGCCCTGGTTCATATGGATGTCGTGGACGCCGTTGCCCGGCAGGAAGCCGAAGACCTTGTCGCGGACGGCCGGTTCGGGCCCGAAGCGTTCACCGAACACGTACGTCCGGGCGTCCGGGTCGGCGACCGCGCGGCGCACGTAGTGGTCGAGCAGGTCGGCCAGGTCGTTGTCGGGGCCGTCCACGTCCGGCGGCAGCGAGCGCATTTTCGCCGGGTCGAAGAGGTTCCCGCGGACGAAGTCGAGGTTCGGTCCGGAGGGCCCCGACGGCAGCCCGTTCCAGCCGGACGCCAGGCCCTCCAGGGCGGCGGTGACGGGGTGCCTGAAGTCGTCGTCGACCAGATAGAGCAGCTCCGAGGGCCGCTCCTGCGACTGCACGTTGACCGCCGCGCGGTAGTGGACTCCCTGATCATCCGTCAGGTGGATCTGGTAGTGCGGGGTGTCGGCGGAACCCTCTCGTCGGGTGTCGACTGCCCGTGTGATCAAAACGCCGTACGCCTTCAGCGGCATGACGACCAACTCCCCCTGGAGGCAGGCACGTTGCCCACCCCATGCGGGCATGTTAGGGCCCCGGCCGCCACATACCGGCTGGTCCGGTCGAAAATTTACGTCCCTGATCGCCCGCCTACGATCACTTCGTGGCCCTCTTCCTGCTGGAACGCACGACTCCGCTTCCCCCCGCCGAGAGCTGGCGGCGGCTCACGGCCTGGCCGCGCCATGCCGACGTCGTCCCGCTGACCCGTGTCAGCGTGGTCACGCCTCCGCCGACCCGGGTGGGCACGGTGTTCGTGGCGCGGTCCGGGGTCGGTCCGGTGGCGTTCGACGACCCGATGGAGGTCGTCGTATGGCGGCCGCCCGAGGACGGCGCGCCGGGCCGGTGCCGCCTGGCCAAGCGCGGCACGTTCGTCACCGGCTGGGCCGAGATCGAGGTCCATCCGTCGGACGGCGGCGGCTCGCGCGTGGTGTGGCGGGAGGAGCTGCTGGTGCGCCGGCTGCCGGGGTTCCTCGACCGGCCGCTGGCCTGGACGGCGCGGCGGATGTTCGGGCGCGCGGCGGAGGGGTTGCTGCGAGCGGGCTGACCTTCGGCGTCGCCTTCGGCATCGACCGTGACGTCGGCATCGGCATCGGCCCTGACTTCGGCATCGGCGCCCGCCTGGCTCGCGACTCGCCCTGGACGCCGCCGTGACCGCGACGGCCGCCGCAGGAGGAGAGTCACCCGGGGATCATGGTCTGCCCGGGTCGGGATCCCCGTTCGCGGCGACCGCCAGTTTGTCGCCGCGCTCGCGGTCGCCGTCGCCCCTGGTGCTGAGGATCGTGTCGCAGACCTCGCGCAGCTTGTCCGTCGCCTGCTTCGAGAAGAGGCCGCACAGGCCCGCGATACCGCAGAAGCCGTACGGATTGGTCGCCCCGGCGCCCGAGCTGCCGGCGAACAGTCCGCCGCGCAGCAGGAAGTACACCAGCAGGGCCAGCGCCACACCGATACCGGCCCTGAGCAGGTACCACCACAGCCAGCTCGCGTACAGCCGCCTGTTGCCCACATAGGTCGCGAACGACGTGGCCGCGTGGACGAAGCTGCCCAGCCCGCTGCAGAGGATCACCGCGAGCAGCATCGCGGTGTCGGCGGTGAGCGACCACCCCCCGAGCCCGAAGGGCGACCAGGATGACGCCCCGGCGCCCGCGCCCCCGTCCGTGCCGGGCTGGACCAGGCCGAGCATCACCGGCCACAGACTCACGAGAGCTCCGCATACGAACACCAGGTCGGCCAGGAGAAAGACACCCAGTACGGCAGTGGCCACCGGTGACAGACAACGCCCGTTCGCCGTGCCGCCGTCGCCGCCCTGGACCGCGGCCAGTTCCTCCGTCGCCCCGCTCAACTTCCCGCCCCCGATGAGTTCTTGTCATGCCGACGCCCCGGCGCCCCACCCTGCCTCTCCACCGGTGCACCTGCAAGTTCGGGCGCCAACTGGGATGCCGGGGTGACCACTAGACTCATGAGACTGGGGCGGCGCGACACATTCTGGAGATGGTTCAGTGGCGATCGACGAGGTGAGGACCGGCGACGAGGACGATCTCGTCACCCGCCTGAAGACGCTGCTGATCAAGGGAGACAAGCCCGTCGCCTTCATCACCGGCTCCGGCATCAGCTTCGGGGCGGTCGACGGCGTCGACAAGATCGTGGAGAACATGCGGAAACTGGTCGACGACGCGGCGGCGCGCGACCGGTTCGACCGGGACGTCAACGGTGACAACGCCGGTAAACGATACCAACAGGCCGCGGACTTCGTGGAGTTCAACCTCGGACAGGACGAACTGAACAAGGTCATCCGGCAGGCCGTACTGCGCGCCTGCACCGGAAAGAGCACTGCCGCGAGGACGAGCCTCTACCGGCGCAACGACCCCGCGGAACTCATCGCCCTCGAAGAACAGACCGGCCTGTGGAAGCTCACCCCGGGCGTGGAGGCGCTGGGCCGGCTGCTGCGCCATCTGCCCGCCGAGCGCCGGGGGCCGGTGATCACGACGAACTTCGACCCGCTGCTGGAGATCGCCGTCACCAAGGCCGGAGGCCGGCCAAACTTCCAGTACTTCGACCTCGACGGCAAGTTGATGCGTCCCCACCACAAGGACCAGGTCAACATCGCGCATGTGCACGGGTACTGGTGCTGGGGCGACACCCTGCACACCGCAACCCAGCTGCAGAAGAAGCGGCCACAACTGCACGGCAGCCTCCGGGAATCGCTCCAGGGGCACACCGTGGTGGTGGTCGGCTACAGCGGGTGGGACGACGCCTTCTCCCGGTCGCTGCGCGAGCGCGTGCTCGAACAGAACACCCAGGGCAGCGACCTGATCTGGTGCTCGTTTCCGAAGCTCACCGCAGACGACTTCTCCGCCGGGCTCTTCCAGGAGCTGCACTCGCTGCCGAGGACGTACTTCTACGACGTCATCGACGCCAACAAGGTGTTCCCACGCCTGCTCGGCGAATACCTGGCCGCCCTCCCCCAGCCCGGCCTGAAGGGCTGGCGGCACCTGGACACCGCGTTCCTCGACAAGGAAGCGCGCGCCCCGCACGACGAGAACGACGTGATCGGGTTCTTCGACGGCGCGGAGCCGAGCTGGCGCACGGCCCTCGACTCCCGGGTGCCCCGCCTCGCCCTGGTCGAGGAGTTGACCGGCCGGGTGCGCGACTGCCTCGACGGCGTGCTCGACAAGCGGATCGTGGCCGCGGTGGCCCCCATGGGCGAGGGGAAGAGCATCACGCTGCGCCAGGCGACGGTCGACCTGCTGCGGTCCCGCGACGACATCACGGTCTACTGGCGGGAGCCCGGGTCCGCGATCGATCCCGACGCGGTCCTGGCGCTGCCGCAGCGTCCGGATCACCACATCCTGCTGGTGAGCGACGACGGGGCCCTCGTCGTCGACGATCTGCAGCGGCTCAGCCTGGCGTGCACGGCCCGGGGCCGCACGGACGTCCATGTGCTGCTGACCGCGCAGGAGCGCGAGTGGCGCGACCAGGGCGCCGCGGGACGGCTGCGCCCGACCCTGGAAACCCTCTCCGGCACCGGCCTCACGGAACCGGACGGACAGACCCTCGTCACCGCCTGGGAGCAACTGGGCGCCCTGGGCGAACTCGAGGGGACGCCGCCGGACGAGCGCGCGGGGCGGCTGGTCGAGTTGGCCGCGGCTTCGTACGGGCAACGGGACAGCGCGCTGGTGGGCGCCATGCTCCAACTGCGCTACGGACCGCTGCTGCGCGCCCATGTGGGCGCGCTGCTCCAGCGGCTCCAGGCGTACACCCCGGTCGGGAACTGCTCGCTGCGCGAGTGCTTTCTGATGATCGCCATACTCCACACCGCCTGTCTGCGCGCCAGGTTCAAGGCGCCCCCGCTGTCCCGGCGAGTGCTCGCCCGGGCCGTGGGGCTGAAGTCGCCGGACGCCGTCGAGTGGGAGATCACCGACCCGCTGGGCAAGGAGGCGGCTGCGTCCGGACACGGCCCCGCGCTGTGGGTCCGCCACCCCTCCATCGCGGATGCCGCCCTCGACATCAGCAAGGAGCAGGACCCGGGGGAACTCGCCGCGGTCGTCCGGAAGTTGGTCACCGCCGCCGTGGAGATCGCCCAGGAGACCGGAACGTTCGACGACGACCTCCACGCGGCCGCGTACCTGTCGCTGCGCCTGTCCGCGCCGAACGAGAAGCGCTTCACACAGGAGTCCGTGGCGGCCGCCGAGGCCGCGGTGACCGCCTCACCCCGGCGGCTCAGCTTCCGCACGGCCCAGATCACCGTGCTGCGCCGCGCGGACCGTATCGACGACGCGCTGGTCGTCGCCGCCCGCACCTGCCGTGAACTGGCGTCCATGACGGACCGCGAGTCGGAGATCAAGTTCTTCCCGGCGTGGGGCGCCGCCGCCGGACAGGCCAGGCAGTACGCCTCCAACATCCTGCTCTGCGGCGTCACCCTGCCGCTGTCGGAGCACGAACAGGACGTGGTCGTACGGCTGTTGGGGATGGGGGTGGGACTGGCCGAACTGCACAAGGAGACGTCCGACCCCGTCCTGCTCGACGCGCTGCGCGGTGTCGTGGGGCTGGTGTCGGCGCGCCGGCTCACCGCGCGAAGGACGGGCCATCTGAACCGGCACCGCCAGTACCTCGCGACGCAGACGGCCTCACCGCCCCTCGAGGGCGCCGATGCCTGGGCAGCGGTTCAGGCGGCGGTGGACGCGCTGGTGCCGACGGCCGATCCCTCCCTCGCTCCCCTGTTGGGCAAGGGAAAGCGGTCGGTGCTCCCCCGCAAGGGGCTCCTGTGACCCACGCCTGCGCACCTCGGGGCGAGGTGCCGTGCGGTCAGGCCTTTCCCCGCCCCCGAGTCATGCCACCGGGCCGCCGCTGCGTCATGCCACCGAGCCGATCCTGGCCGGCTGCGCCGTCACGTCGTGGTGGATCGGCGTGTGCGCGCCGGTGAGGGAGACACCGGTGCCGCCCCGCCGGTTGGCGACGATCTCCGAGGCGATGGACAGGGCCGTCTCCTCGGGCGTACGTGCGCCGAGGTCGAGGCCGATCGGTGACCTGAGGCGGGCCAACTCCAGCTCGGTGACGCCGACTTCGCGCAGCCGCTCGTTGCGGTCCAGGTGGGTGCGGCGCGAGCCCATCGCGCCGACGTAGGCCACCGGCAGCCTGAGCGCGAGCCGGAGCAGCGGGATGTCGAACTTGGCGTCGTGGGTCAGGACGCACAGCACCGTCCGGGCGTCGACCCGGGTGCCCTCCAGGTACTGGTGCGGCCACTCGACGACGATCTCGTCGGCGTCGGGGAAGCGGGCGGCGGTGGCGAAGACCGGGCGGGCGTCGCAGACCGTCACGTGGTAGTTCAGGAACTTGCCGATGCGCACCAGCGCGGAGGCGAAGTCGATCGCGCCGAAGACGATCATCCGGGGCGGTGGGACCGACGACTCGACGAGCACGGTGAGCGGTGCTCCGCACCGAGAGCCCTGCTCTCCTATCTCCACGGTGCCGGTGCGGCCGGCGTCCAGGAAGGCGCCCGCCTCTCCGACCACGGTCCGGTCGAGCTCGGGATGGGCGCCGAATGAGCCCTCGTAGGACCCGTCGGGACGGACGAGCAGTGCGCGGCCCAGCAGATCGGCGGGCCCGGACACGATCCGCGCGACCGCCGCCGCTGCCCCAACAGCAGCGACGGCCAGCGCGTCTGCGATCACCTCACGCCCCGGGTCGGACGCCCGGACCGGGGTCACCAATATGTCGATGACGCCGCCGCAGGTCAGTCCCACGGCGAAGGCGTCCTCGTCGCTGTATCCGAAGCGCTCCAGGACGGTCTCGCCGTCCGCCAGCGCCTGCGTGCACAGTTCGTAGACCGCTCCCTCCACACAACCGCCGGAGACCGAGCCGATCGCCGTGCCGTCGGCGTCCACCGCGAGGGCGGCGCCCGGCAGGCGGGGCGCGCTGCCGCCGACGGCCACCACGGTGGCCACGGCGAAGTCACGTCCCTGCTCGACCCACCGGTGCAGCTCCTCGGCGATGTCCAGCATGTCTCGGTCTCCTTAACAGGGGTTGTGTGGAGGGTACTTGGACGTCAGTGGACGCCCATCCAGCTCTCGATCGGGTTGAGGGCGAAGAAGACGAGGAAGATCACCGTCAGCCCCCACATGAACGCCCCGATCTCCCGGGCCTTGCCCTGGGCGACCTTGATGGCGGCGTACGACAGGACTCCGGCCGCGACGCCCGCGGTGATGGAGTACGTGAACGGCATGATCACGACGGTCAGGAACACCGGGATCGCGGTGGCGCGGTCGGCCCAGTCCACATGGCGGGCGTTCATCATCATCATGGCGCCGATGACCACCAGGGCGGCCGCCGCGACCTCGCCGGGCACGATCGCCGTCAGTGGTGTGAAGAAGAGGCAGGCCGCGAAGAACAGTCCGGTGATCACGGACGAGAGGCCGGTTCGGGCGCCCTCGCCGACGCCCGTCGCGGACTCGACGAACACCGTCTGGCCGGACGCGCCGGCCACCCCGCCGACGGCTCCGCCCGCGCCGTCGATGAACAGCGCCTTGGACAGGCCCGGCATGCGGCCCTGCGCGTCGGCGAGCTTGGCCTCGGTGCCGACGCCGATGATGGTGGCCATCGCGTCGAAGAACCCGGCGAGCACCAGCGTGAAGACGATCATGCCGACCGTCATCGCGCCTACGTCGCCCCAGCCGCCGAACTCGACGTCGCCGAAGAGCGAGAAGTCCGGCATCGAGACCGCGCTGCCGTGCAGTTCGGGAGCGCCGCTCGCCCACTGCGTGGGGGCGATGACGTCGAGGGCGTTGAGGATCACGGCGAGGACCGTGCCCGAGACGATGCCGATCAGGATGGCGCCGGGGATGCCCCGGGCCTGGAGCATGAAGATGAGGAGCAGGGTCGCCGCGAAGAGGAGGACCGGCCAGCCGGCGAGTTCACCGCCGGGGCCGAGGGTGACCGGGGTCGCCTTGCCCTGGTGCACGAAGCCGGCCTTGTAGAAGCCGATCAGTGCGACGAACAGGCCGATGCCCATGGTGATCGCGTGCTTGAGTGCCAGCGGGATCGCGTTCATGATCATCTCGCGCAGGCCGGTGACGACCAGGAGCATGATGACCACGCCGTAGATCACGCACATGCCCATGGCCTGCGGCCAGGTCATCTGCGGGGCTACCTGCGAGGAGAGCACACCGGAGACGGAGAGTCCGGCGGCCAGGGCGAGCGGCACCTTGCCGAAGAAGCCCATCAGAAGCGTGCTGAAGGCCGCCGCGAACGCGGTGGCGGTGATGAGCGGCTGCTGGCCGAGCGTGTGTCCCGCCACGTCCTTGCCGGACAGGATCAGCGGGTTGAGCAGCAGGATGTACGCCATCGCCATGAAGGTGGTGACGCCGCCGCGCACCTCACGCGCGACCGAGCTGCCTCTCTGGGATATGTGAAAGTACCGGTCGAGCCAGGACCGTCCGGCCGGGACGCGGCTACCCGCGCCCGCGTCGTCCGCGACGGTCTCCGGCTCCAGTGACTGCTGGGTCATGATGCCTGACTCCCAAGGTTCACAGGGGCACCCGCGTCGCCCTGACGGCGGCGGGATTTGGGAAGGTGCTTCGGCTGCACGACCGGGGGACGGCCCGATACGAACACAGGGTGGTACTCGGGTGTTGCTGAGGTGGTGCGTCAAGTCCCGCGAGCGGTGCGGTACTCGAGTACTCCGGGCGGCGCGGCGAAGTGTGACGTTCCCTGCGCCGCCCGGAGAGCCTTACGCCTTGCCCGTGAGGTGCTCGGGACGTACCGGCGTGCGGTTGAGCTCCAGACCTGTCGCGTTCCGGATCGCCGCGAGGACGGCCGGGGTGGACGACAGGGTCGGGGCCTCGCCGATGCCACGGAGCCCGTAGGGGGCGTGGTCGTCGGCGAGTTCGAGCACGTCGACGGGGATGGTCGGCGTGTCGAGAATCGTGGGGAGCAGGTAGTCCGTGAAGGACGGGTTCCTGACCTTCGCGGTCTTCGGATCGACGACGATCTCCTCCATGACCGCGATGCCCATGCCCTGGAGGGTGCCGCCCTGGATCTGGCCGACGACGGACAGCGGGTTGAGCGCCTTGCCGACGTCCTGGGCGCAGGCCAGCTCGATGACCTTGACCAGGCCGAGCTCGGTGTCGACCTCGACGACGGCGCGGTGCGCGGCGAAGGTGTACTGGACGTGGCCGAAGCCCTGTCCGGTGCGCAGGTCGAAGGGCTCCGTGGGACGGTGCCGCCACTCGGCCTCGACCTCGACGGACTCGTCCTCCAGTACGTCGGCCAGGTCCGCGAGAACCTCACCGCCGTCGGTGACGACCTTGCCGCCCTCCAGGAGGAGTTCGGCCGTCGCCCAGGCCGGGTGGTACGTACCGAACTTGCGGCGGCCGATCTCCAGGACCTTCTCGCGCACCAGCTCGCAGGAGTTCTTGACGGCGCCACCGGTGACGTACGTCTGACGCGAGGCGGATGTCGAACCGGCGCTGCCCACCTGCGTGTCGGCCGGGTGGATGGTCACCTGGGTGACGCCCAGCTCGGTGCGGGCGATCTGCGCGTGGACGGTGACGCCGCCCTGGCCGACCTCCGCCATCGCGGTGTGCACGGTGGCGACGGGCTCACCGCCGACGACCTCCATGCGGACCTTGGCGGTGGAGTAGTCGTCGAAGCCCTCGGAGAAGCCGACGTTCTTGATGCCGACCGCGTAGCCCACGCCCCGTACGACGCCTTCGCCGTGCGTGGTGTTGGACAGGCCGCCCGGCAGCTGCCGTACGTCGGCCGCCTCGCCTGCCGCGAGCCACTGCTGCTCGGGCGGCATCGGCATCGCCTTGACGCGGCGCAGGAGTTCGGCGACCGGGGCCGGCGAGTCGACGGCCTGCCCGGTGGGCATGAGCGTGCCCTGCTCCATCGCGTTGAGCTGACGGAAGGCGACCCGGTCCATGCCCACCTTGTCGGCGAGCTTGTCCATCTGCGCCTCGTAGGCGAAGCACGCCTGCACCGCGCCGAAGCCGCGCATGGCGCCGCAGGGCGGGTTGTTGGTGTAGAGGGCGACGGCCTCGATGTCGACGTCGTCGATGACGTAGGGGCCCGCGCCCAGCGAGGACGCGTTGCCGACGACCGCCGGGGAGGCCGACGCGTACGCGCCGCCGTCCAGGACGATCCTGGCCTTGAGGTGGGTGAGCTTGCCGTCCTTGGTGGCCCCGTGCTCGTACTGGAGCTTCGCGGGGTGGCGGTGGACGTGTCCGAAGAAGGACTCGAAGCGGTTGTAGACGATCTTGACCGGCTTGTTGGTACGGAGTGCCAGCAGACAGGCGTGGATCTGCATCGACAGGTCCTCGCGGCCGCCGAAGGCGCCGCCGACGCCGGAGAGCGTCATACGGACCTTGTCCTCGGGCAGGCCGAGGACCGGGGCGATCTGCTTGAGGTCGGAGTGCAGCCACTGGGTGGCGATGTAGAGCTCGACGCCGCCGTCCTCGGCGGGTACGGCGAGACCGGACTCCGGGCCGAGGAAGGCCTGGTCCTGCATGCCGAAGGTGTACTCGCCCCTGACGACGAAGTCGGCCTTCTTGGCGGCCTCCTCGACGTTGCCACGGACGATCGGCTGGCGGTGCACGATGTTCGGGTGCGGGACATGACCGATGTGGTGGTCGTCGCGGCCTTCGTGAACCAGGATCGCGTCGGGGGCGGTCGCGGACGCCTCGTCCGTGATGACCGGCAGCTCCCGGTACTCCACCTTGATCTTGGCGGCGGCGCGGCGCGCGGTCTCCGGGTGGTCGGCGGCGACGATCGCGACGGGCTCGCCGTGGTGGCGGACCTTGCCGTGCGCGAGGACCGGGGTGTCCTGGATCTCCAGGCCGTAGTTCTTCACGTCGGTCGGCAGGTCGTCGTACGTCATGACCGCGTAGACGCCCGGCGTGGCGAGGGCCTCGCCGGTGTCGATCGACACGATCTCGGCGTGCGCGACCGGGGAGCGCAGGATCTGGCCCCAGAGCATGTCCTCGTGCCACATGTCGGACGAGTACGCGAACTCGCCGGTGACCTTGAGCGTGCCGTCCGGGCGGAGCGTGGACTCGCCGATGCCGCCCTTCGTCTTGGAGCCCTGCGTGATGTTGGTGGGCGTACCAGTCGTACCCATGATCAGACCGCCTCAGACTGCCGGGCGGCCGCGAGGCGGACCGCGTCCATGATCTTCTCGTAGCCGGTGCAGCGGCACAGGTTGCCCGAGAGCGCCTCGCGGATGTCCGCGTCGGTCGGGTTCGGGTTGTTCTCCAGCATCTCGTCGGCGGCGACCAGCAGCCCGGGGGTGCAGAAGCCGCACTGCACGGCGCCGGCGTCGATGAACGCCTGCTGGATGGGGGCGAGTTCGGTGCCCTCACCGGTGTGGGAGTCCTGCGGTTTCGACTCCCACTGCCGGGCGTCCTGGAGCGAGGTGCCGCAGGCGCCGGAGGCGCAACCGCCGTGCTCCGCGCGCTGCTTGGCGAAGTCGGCGAGGCCCTCGACGGTGACGACCTCGCGGCCCTCGACCTGACCGGCCGCCACCAGACAGGAACACACCGGCACGCCGTCGAGGCGGACCGTGCAGGAGCCGCACTCGCCCTGCTCGCAGGCGTTCTTGGAGCCGGGCAGGCCCATCCGCTCGCGCAGCACGTACAGCAGGGACTCGCCCTCCCACACGTCGTCGGCTTCCTGCGGACGGCCGTTGACCGTGAAATTGACGCGCATTACGCGACTCCCTCCGTGCGAGCGGCGGTGCCGCGGTAGGACTCCCACGCCCAGGTCAGGGTGCGGCGGGCCATGATGCCGACCGCGTGGCGGCGGTAGCTCGCCGTGCCCCGGACGTCGTCGATCGGGTTGCAGGCGGCGGAGCAGAGGTCCGCGAACTGCTTGGCGACCGACGGGGTGATGATCTTGCCGTTGTCCCAGAAGCCGCCCTCGTCGAGCGCCGCGTTCAGGAACTCCTCGGCGGACTGGGCGCGGACCGGGGTCGGCGCGGCCGAGCCGATGCCGGTGCGGACCGTGCGGGTCTCGGGGTGCAGCGCCAGACCGAAGGCGCAGACGGCGATGACCATCGCGTTGCGCGTGCCGACCTTGGAGTACTGCTGCGGGCCGTCCGCCTTCTTGATGTGCACGGCCCTGATGAGCTCGTCCGGGGCGAGCGCGTTGCGCTTCACGCCGGTGTAGAACGCGTCGATCGGGATCAGCCGGGTGCCTCGTACGGACTCGGCCTCGACCTCGGCGCCCGCGGCGAGGAGGGCGGGGTGGGCGTCACCGGCCGGGGAGGCGGTGCCGAGGTTGCCGCCGACGCCGCCGCGGTTGCGGATCTGGGGGGAGGCCACGGTGTGCGAGGCCAGGGCCAGGCCGGGCAGCTCGCCGCGCAGGTTCTCCATGATCCTGGCGTACGGCACGGAGGCGCCGAGCCGGACGCTCTCCCCGCCGACCTCCCACTCGCTCAGCTCGCCGATGCGGTTCAGGTCCAGGAGGTACTCGGGCCGGCGGTGGTCGAAGTTGATCTCGACCATCACATCGGTGCCACCCGCAATCGGCACAGCGGTGGGGTGCTCGGCCTTGGCGGCGAGCGCCTCCTCCCAGCTGGCGGGGCGAAGGAAGTCCATGAGTGGCTCTCTTCTTCGTAATCGTGGGTCGTTCTGTTTGAGCCAGATCGTGTGCGGCGGGCTGGGCTCGGTCATGTGCTGTTCACGCGGATTGACGCCAGTACACAGGGCCGTGCTCCACCGGGGTCAGTCACCGAAACCATGAAGGAGTTGGCTGGCCAGGGTGGTCATCTTGTAGATTCGTATGAACGGAGGTCATCAGTAACCTCCTCGTTTTTCTCTGGAAACGCCGGACACAGTCCCGGGAGCGGAAGGCCTGGCTCTCAAAAGCCCAGGACACAGCCTCGGAGGGGTCGGGACCACGGTCCTCGCGCCTTCGCGGTACCGCATTCCGGAACCCGGGCAGCCGCTCGCCGGATGCTCACCTTCTGACACCTTCAGATCCATCGTAGATTTCGAGACAAGATCGGCGGCGACGAGACATGCGGCTGCGCGCACTGCTGGAGACCGACGCGCTGGGGCTGCGGCTGCTCGGCGGCGAGGACGAGCTGGACCGCACCGTGCGCGGTGTGATGACCACCGACCTCAAGGACCCCAGCCGCTACCTCTCGGGTGGCGAGCTGGTCCTCACGGGCCTCGCCTGGCGGCACGACGCGGCGGACTCCGAGCCCTTCGTGCGGATCCTCGCGGGCGCCGGCGTCGCGGGTCTCGCCGCCGGTGAGGCCGAGCTCGGCGACATCCCCGACGACCTGGTGCTCGCCTGTGCGCGCCACCGGCTGCCGCTGTTCGCCGTGAACGAGTCGGTGGCCTTCGCGACCATCACCGAGTACGTCGTACGGCAGGTCTCGGGCGAGCGTGCCGGGGACCTGGCCGCCGTGGTGGACCGGCACCGCCGGATGATGACCTCGGGCCCGGCCGGCGGCGGCCCGGACGTGGTCCTGGACCTGCTCGGCTCCGACCTGGACCTGCGGGCCTGGGTGCTCTCGCCCACCGGACGGCCCATCGCGGGCTCGAAACTCGCCGGGCAGGCGCTGCCCGCCGATGTGTGCGCCAAGCTCGCCGCCGAGCATCTGGCGGCGGTGCGCACCGGGCGACGCGGGCCGCACCGGGTGGCGGTGGGCTCGGCGACGTACTCACTCTTCCCGATCCGCTCCTCCGGCCGCTCCGCGGGCGCCGCCCGCGACGTACGGGAGAGCGTGCTGTCCGACTGGCTGCTGGCCGTGGAGGCGGACGCCGGGGACTGGCCCGCGGAGCGTCTGGACCTGCTGCAGGGCGTCACCCAGCTGATCGCGGTCGAGCGGGACCGGCGGGACGCGGCCCGCACGGTGCGGCGGCGGCTCGCGCAGGAGGTCCTGGAACTGGTGCAGACCGGCGCGGCGCCCGCGGAGATCGCGGCGCGGCTGAGGGTCGCGGCGCCGGTGCTGCTGCCCGGGCTCGGGGCGGCGCCGCACTGGCAGGTCGTGGTGGCCCGGGTGGAGTGGGAGGGCGGCGCGATCGAGGGCGGTCCGGTGGCCCAGTCGCTGCTGGAGGAGATCCTGGTCGACCCGCTGACGGTCGGCCCCGAGCCCTCCGACCGCATCGCGGTGGCCCACACGGGTGACGAGGCGATCGCGCTCGTCCCTCTTCCGGCGGTGTCGACCGAGCACGACGGCTCCGAGTCCGGTGTCCTCGCCGACACGCTCCTGGAGGCCGTCCGGGACCCGCTGTCGGCGGGCCTCGACGACGACGGCCGGGTCACCCTCGGCGTCAGCGCCGCGGTGCACTCGGCGGAGGGCCTGCGCGGCGCCCTGGAGGAGGCACGGCACGCCCGCCGGGTGGCCGCCGCCCGCCCCGGCCGGGTCTGCGCCGCCGGGCACCAGGAGCTGGCCTCGCACGTCCTGCTGCTCCCGTTCGTCCCGGACGACGTGCGCCGCGCCTTCACGGCCCGCCTCCTGGACCCGCTGCGGGACTACGACCGACGCCACCGCGCCGAGCTGATCCCCACCCTGGAGGCGTTCCTGGACTGCGACGGCTCGTGGACACGCTGCGCCGCCCGCCTCCACCTGCACGTCAACACGCTGCGCTACCGAGTGGGCCGTATCGAGCAGTTGACGAGCCGGGACCTCTCCCGACTGGAGGACAAGCTGGATTTCTTCCTGGCGTTGCGGATGAGTTGAGGTCACGCGGGCCTGCGGTGAACGGCACGAAGTGCCGCCGTCGGCGCGCCACTTGTCCCACGACTTTGTGAAATCTTTCACCCACCCTCTTGGCCCGGCGCCGGAATTCGTGCTGAGATGCCGCCACCACTCAACAGCTCAATGGCGTGCTCGGGGAGGGCAACGTGGCGCATACCGCCATGTCTGGTGCCGGAACGACTGCAGGGGACGATCCACTCCAGACCGCGGTATGGCGGCTGCGCTCGCGCGCCTGCTGGGCCGACGCGGCCGCCCTGCTGCCACCGCACACCGCGGCGGCCGCGCTGCAAAGAGCGTCGCTCCTCGTCGAGCGCTGCCTGTACACCGAGCAGGGCTGGGCCGAGGCCGAGGACGCGTTGCGTACGGCGGAGGCGCTGGCCCAGAGCGACGACGAGCGGGGCGCCGCGGCCTGCGAGCGCGGACAGCTCGCCTACGCGGCCACGCTGCTCGCCGTGCGCGACCGGGCCGACGAGGCGCAGACCGCGCTGGGCCGGGCCGCCGCACTGATCGCTCCGGGCGCGCCCGGGCGGGCTCTGCTCGACTTCCGGCGCGGGCTGCTCGCCGAGAACCTCACGCGCTCCCCGCAGGGCGCCCGCGCCGCCTACCGGCGCGCGCACGCCGGGGCCACCGCCCACGACGACCCCCTGCTGCTCTCCTTCACCTGGCGCCACCTCGCCGGACTCGCCCTGCGCGACGGCGAGTTGGCCGAGGCCCGGCACGGCTTCAGCGAATCCCTGCGCATCCGCGAGGAGTTGGGCTACCTCGTCGGCACGGCCCCGGCGCTGGCCTCATTGGCCGACGCGGAGGCCGAGCCGGAGGCATCCCGGCTGCGGGCCGAGGCGGGACGCCTGTTCCGGCTCCTGGGCGGCGTACCGACGTGGCTGGCACGGCAGTTGACGCCGCCGCCGGCCACGATTCAGCCCTGAGGCGGGTGGGACCCGCCTACAGGTCGCGCATGAACTCCAGTGCGGTGGCACGGAGTTCGGGGTCACGGGCCAGGAAGAACCCGACGGCCACGAGGGCCAGGAACCCGAGGAAGCTGCGCAGACTGCCGCTGCGGCCCGTGTGGTACACCGGAGCCGGGTAGTGCGTGCGCGGCGCCCCCGGGTGCCTGGTGTGCGCGCGGGCCGTGTCGTGCATCGCGCGGTGGGTGCGCACATGCTGCTGATGGATCTGCTGGGCCTGCTGAGCTTGCTGCATCGCCTGCCAGGACGGGTCGGGCATCGGATTCTCCCCCGCTTTCACTCCGGCTCTCGCCGCGTACCGGTGAGCACGCCAGGAGGCGGGGCCGGGTTCCCGGGAACGGGGCATGTCGCACGTCCTGTACGCAGCTGTGACATGGGCTACGGGAAGCGGACATACCGGCGCCCGGCGAGGCCTCCCTCAGCACGCCCCCGCGAAGTGCTCCCCGACGAGGGACCGGACGACCGGCAGGTCCTGCGCGATCAGGGCCTCGAGCAGGGCCGTGTGTTCGGCGGCGTCGGCGATCAGGTCCGCGCGGCCGCGGGAGGCGGGGGCGCCCACCAGGGGCCACTGGGCGCGGCGGTGCAGGTCGTCCGCCATCCGGACCAGCTGGGTGTTGCCCCCGAGGGCGAGGAGCGCGCGGTGGAAGGCACGGTCGGACTCGGCGTACGTGGCGCGGCAGCCCGAGGACGCGGCCCGCACCGTCGCCTCGGCGAGCGGCCGCAGCTCCGCCCAGCACGCGGCGGACACCGTGCGGGCGAGGCGCAGCATGACGGGGACCTCGATCAGGGCGCGGATCTCGGCGAGCTCGGCCAGCTCACGCGCACCGCGCTCGACGATCCGGAACCCCCGGTTCGGCGCTACCTCGACGGCGCCCTCCAGTGCGAGCTGCTGCATGGCCTCGCGCACGGGCGTCGCGGACACCCCGAACCGTTCGGCGAGCACGGGCGCCGAGTACACCTCGCCGGGCGCGAGCTCTCCGGTGACCAGCGCGGTCCGCAGGGCGTCGAGGATCTGGCCGCGGACCGAGGCCCGCTGGATGACGGGACGCTCTCCCGTGAACCGCGGCCCCGGGATCGGCACCTCACTGTGCGTGTGCTCGCCACGGGCCTCGCCACCGGCGCCGGTACCGGCGCCGTCCCCGGAACGCATCTGCGCACCCGCACCACCGCGAGCCGCCGTCCCACGCTCCCGGTCCACGTCCGCGGCGCCGAGCTGCTGCGGAACCCGAACGGCCCCGGTACGCATGTCCGGGACCCCTGTCCCGACGGAGCCGTGCACGCTGCGCGGACCGGCCTGCTCCACGGGATCCTCCTCCGGGCTTGGTGGTACTTGGGGTCATTGCGTCGATTGTTACTCGTCCGTCAAGCACCATAGGCGCAGCAGGCCCCAGTTCAAACCGTAATCACTTCGGGTAAGGTAAGCCTTACCTGCAAACGATCGGGAAGCGGTGGTCCCTGCATGCCCCTCCCCACTCTCGCCACAGGCGCCCCGACCAGCACCGACACCCGCCCCGAGCACCCGTCCCGCTCGGCTGTCGCGGACGCGTACGCCCGGCTGACCGAGGTGTTCCCGGGCCTGGGCGTCACGGAACTGGGACATGAGGAGGCGGCACCCCTGGGCGGTGGCTGGGTCTGCGCCGCCGGGCTCGCGGAGGGCGGCGCCGACCTCGACGGGTTCCTCGCGTGGGACGAGGACCAGGTCCTGCGGGAGTACGGGCAGCGGGCCCGCCCCGACGTCGTCGCCAGTTTCGGGCTCCACCGGTACGCGTGGCCGGCCTGCCTGCTGATCACGGTCCCGTGGTTCCTGCTGCGCCGCGTGCCGCGCTTCCCCGTTCAGAACGTCACCTTCCAGCGCATCCTCGGCCGCATGGCGGTGCGGACCGGGGCGTTCGCGTGCCTGCCGGACGATCCGGCGGCCGGCCTGCCCGGCGCCCGTGTCGTCCCGGACGAGGAGGCGCTGCGGGCCGAGGTGCGGGCGGCCGTGGCCGAGCACCTGGAGCCGGTCCTCGGCGCCTTCGGCCCACGGATGCGGCGACGCGGCCGGGCCCTGTGGGGCATGGCGACCGACGACGTCGTCGAGGGGCTCTGGTACGTCGCCCACCTCCTCGGCGAGGAGCGGCGCGCGACCGACGAGCTGGAGCGCCTGCTGCCGGGGGCGACGCGGCCGTACGCGGGCTCCGCCGCCTTCCGCGAACTCACCGGACCGAACGGCGAGTCCCTGCCCACCCGCGACCGGGTGAGCTGCTGTCTCTTCTACACGTTGCGCCCCGACGACACCTGCACCACCTGTCCGCGCACCTGTGACGCCGACCGCGTCGCCAAGTTGACGGCCACCCCGGCGGGTTGAGGCCCGCTCCGTCGCGGCCGAAGACCCACCCCGAGGTGTCGGGGGCCGCCCGCGCCCTCTAAGATCAACTCGAACCGGGGCCACGGCGCGGTTACAGGCGATTCACATTTTCCTCACTCGGCGCAGGAACTTTCCGTAGAACCATCCGTACGGGTAATCTTATTCGCACTCAACTCCCGTCCCTCGCGCGGCAGTTCGAGCAGAACGCCGCCCTGCGCATGCCCTTGCACTCCCTTGGCGGCCTCTTGCCCCGAAACCCCCTGAGGGACATCGGGATTGGGCCACTATGGCGGGCGTTACGCCCTATCCCAATGCAAGGGACCCCTGATGAGACTGACCGACATATCGCTGAACTGGCTGCTTCCGGGCGCCGTTTTGCTCCTGGGCATGCTGGCGGCGGTGGCGGTGCTCGCGCGTGGCAAGCGGTCCGGGGAGACCACGTCGAGCAGCGACGACTCGTGGGAGCGCAGCGAGGAGCGCCGCAGACGCAAGGAGGCCGTCTACGGCACCGCCTCCTACGTCCTGCTGTTCTGCTGTGCGGCCGTCGCCGCGGCGCTCTCCTTCCACGGCCTCGTCGGCTTCGGTGAGCAGAACCTCGGCCTCACCGGCGGCTGGGAATACCTGGTTCCGTTCGGCCTCGACGGCGCGGCCATGTTCTGCTCCGTCCTCGCGGTGCGCGAGGCGAGCCACGGTGACGCGGCGCTCGGCTCCCGGATACTCGTGTGGACGTTCGCCGGTGCCGCCGCCTGGTTCAACTGGGTGCACGCTCCCCGTGGCGTCGACCACGCGGGCGCACCGCAGTTCTTCTCCGGAATGTCGCTGTCGGCCGCGGTGCTCTTCGACCGCGCCCTCAAGCAGACCCGCCGTGCGGCGCTGCGTGAGCAGGGCCTGGTCCCGCGCCCGCTGCCGCAGATCCGGATCGTCCGCTGGCTGCGCGCTCCCCGCGAGACGTACAGCGCCTGGTCGCTGATGCTCCTGGAGAACGTGCGCACCCTGGACGAGGCCGTGGACGAGGTCCGCGAGGACCGGCGCCAGAAGGAGCAGACCCGACTGCGCCGTCGCGAGCAGGAGCGGGTCGAGCGCGCGCATCTGAAGGCGATCAGCCGCGGCCACCGTGGCATCGTGGGCCGCGGCCGTCAGGGCGAGACCACGACGACCGTGGAGCGGGCCCCCGCCACGGCGACCGCGGAGTCCGCCATATCGGCGCCGGAGCAACTGCCCGTGCGTTCCCGGCCCTCCCTGCAGCCCGTCCGCAAGAGCACTGACCCCATCACCGTCGACCTCACCGCCGAGGACGACACGATGGCCCTGCCGCGTCTGGACTCCCTGGAGCGCAAGCTCAAGGACCTGGAGCAGCAGTTCGGCTGAGGCCGAGATCGAGTCCACGCCCGAGCCGGAGCCCGGGACGCGGACCGCACACACTGGATGGGGGCGCTGCCTGTGAGATCAGGCGGCGCCCCCATCCAGTTCGAACCACACCGCTTTGCCCACCCCGTGCGCCCGTACGCCCCAGGCGTCCGCCAGGGACTGGACGAGGACGAGTCCTCTGCCGTGTGTACCGTCGTCGGCGTCCGGTACCCGCAGTCTGGGCCTGCGTCCCACGAAGTCCCGTACCTCCACGCGCAGTCCACGCGGTGAGACGGTGGCCGTCAGGACGGCGTCGTGGTCGGTGTGTATGAGTGCGTTGGTGACGAGCTCGCTGGTCAGCAGCTCGGCTATCTCGGACCTTCCCGGCCTCCCCCAGTGCCGTAACAAATCCCTCAGTGCCCTACGGGCCTCGGGCACCGCCCGCAGGTCCGCCCTGCCAAGTTTGCGCTTGAGCTGCGCCGCGCCCGGCTGCTGCTTCGCGCCGTCGGACACGTCCTCCACTGTCGTCTTCGCCGAGGACGTCCCGATGGTCGCGGGACCGCCCCCTCGCACCTGCCTCTTCATGACCCCCGCCTGCACGCCGATGTCGGATTCCCTCCTGCTCGAACACGTTCACGGGAATCCATGCCCCGTCCAGAACGTGACAGTCATGTCGAATCGTCAACCACCGGCCGCACGCCCGCGGATGCGCCGTGTCGATACCCGGAAGCGCCCCCCGAACCCCGCCGCCGCGAACTCCGGAGCAACCGCTGATCGGCCGTGCCACAACGGCCGATCACCGCTGGGGGCGCCCGGAGCGCGCGCCGCGGCGGCCCGTCCGCCCGCGCACTCAGGGCGATGGGCCGGGTCGGTGCCCTGCCTGCGGGGGGGCCGGCGACGGCGGGCACGTGCTCCCGCCCCACGCCGGCGGCTCACGACCTGCGCAGGCCGGGGAACACCCTGGTGAGCGGGGCGCGTTGAGGCAACGGCCGGGGACCGCAGAAGTGGCAGGGCCCCGGATGGCGGGTGGCCGTCGTGGCACCCGGTCCGATGGGTGCAAGGCCCGTCGGACGGGAAGAATGTGTGGTGTACGTCGCCGTCGGCATCCGTCTTCCGGCATGTGCCCGCGTTACCGGTACCCGGGCCTCGCGGCTCCATGACGGGTCCCGGGGCTGCGTGTCCGCCGCACGGCGGGAAGACGCGGCCGGCGGCCACCACTCACTCGGGGCTACGTCGCGCAGCGACGCGGTGACCGTGCGCGATCGACCCATCTACCGATCCTCGGCTGCCGATCCGGCCGTACTCGACGAGGACAGGGCGCGCCGTGCACCGCACACGAAGGCGCCGCCGGCGGGGGTCGAACGCACCCCGCCGACGGCGCCCTTGTTTCCCTCCGTCACTTGCCTTCGATGCCCTTGGTGCCGATGTGGATGATCTTGTGGCTCCTGGACATGTCGACGATGAGCTTGGTGGTGGTCCGGTCGCCCCACGTCAGGGTGACCGCGGCTTCCGTGTAGTCCGCCGTGCCGTTGTCGGTCACCGTCCACTTGACCGGGACGTTCTGGGCCTGCAGGACGCCGTCCGCGTGGTTCTTGGTCTCCCAGGCCTTGATCTCCTTGAGGCAGGAGGCGCTCACGTAGTACTTGCGGAGCGCGTCCACCAGCTTGCCCCCGTGGTCGGGGTCGCTCTGGGCGTCCATGTAGGCGCCGTAGAAGTCGGCGATCCGGGTCACCGAGTCGGACGGCTTCCCGCTGACCGTCCGGAACGCGGTGGCGCCCGGGGACGCCTGCGCCGAAGAGGTGAGCGCCAGCGGGAGGGCGACGACCGCGGCGAGACCGGCGGCCAGGGCAGCGCGGCGGACGGACTTGCGGGCGGTGTTGTTGCTGTTCATGAGTGCGTGGTCCCCGTGGGTGAGTGAGTGAATGAATGCTCGGTGCGGAATGTCGCCGCGACACCGTGAGGCCGGTTCACCTTGGCCCGGATGGTCGGTCCGGCGGCGATGGGTACGGCCGTGATCGGTACGGCGTAGGTCGGTGCGACACCAAGAGCATCAGCCGTCCCGGGAAGCGGGCGCAAGCACCGGCATCCGATTCACCACCGTGGAACCATCCCACCCCGTTTGACGTGCAGATACATGGAGTGCCTGGGATGCCTTCCCGGGACCCGCACGGCCGCCCCGACCAGGCGGGCGCACACGAGGACACGAGTACGGGGGAACGGTGCCGACCGGGGACGACGAAGTCGAGGAGCTCGCGGCGCTGCTGAGGCAGCTGAAGGCGCGCACGGACCGCAGCTACGGGTCCCTCGCCCGACGGCTTAACATGAACACCTCCACGCTGCACCGCTACTGCGCGGGCGAGGCGGTCCCGCTCGACTTCGCGCCCCTGGAGCGGTTCGCCGCGCTGTGCGGGGCCTCGTCGGACGAGCGACTCGAACTGCACCGCCGCTGGATCCCGGCCGTGGCGGCACGGCAACGGCCACGCTCGGGAGAGACGCCGGCCGACCCGACCGCTGCCGCGACGCCCGGTACGCCACTGCCCGCCACGGGTCCTCCGGAGATTCCTGAGGCCCCTACGACCTCGGAGATCCCGAAGGTCCCGGAAACCTCGACGGCCCCGGACCCCTCGGCGATCCTGTCGGTCCGCGAGGCCCCCGAGGCCCCCGAGGCTCCTGAGACTCCCGAGGCCCGCGAGTCCCCGGAGCGCGAGCCCGCACCGAGCACCCGCCCCCACGCCAACTCCCGCTCCCACCCCCGCCCCTGGTACCGCGGACGCCTGGCGCTCACCGTCGCCGGCGCCTCCGCGCTCCTCGCCGTACTCGCCGCCCTCCCGGCCTTCTCCACCGACGCCCCCTCCTCGCCGAAGATCCCGACTCCCCACCGCTCGACCCCCGCGCACCCCACCACCTCCGCCTCCCCGACGGCCCCCGCGCCCCTCACCTGGACCGCCGACTCCCAGGCCTGGGAGATCGACTGCGACCACGACTACGTCATCCGCAAGCAGCCGCGGCAGGTGCCGCCTCCCCCGGCCGAGCAGGACGCCGCGGCGTGGGCGGCCACACAGGACGCCGTGCACGGGCGCGAGACCCTCGTGCAGATCGCGGTGCAGGGGCGCAGCTCCACGGCCGTGGTCCTGAAGGCGCTCCGGGTCCGCGTGGTCGGACGGGACACCCCGCTGCAGGGCACGGCCTACTCGATGGCCCAGGGCTGCGGCGGGGACATGACCCCACGCGGCTTCTCGATCGACCTGGACGCACACCGGCCCACCGTTCACCCGGTCGCGGGCAGCGACGGCTACGGCAAGCCGGTCCCTGCGATGCGCATGCCCTACCGGGTGTCGGCGAAGGATCCGGAGATGCTGGTGGTCAAGGCGCTCACCGAGGACTGCGACTGCCGCTGGTACCTGGAGCTCGAATGGTCCTCCGAGGGCCGCACCGGCACGGTCCGGATCGACGACGACGGCCGCCCGTTCCGCACCAGCGGCATCAAGGGCCTGCCCCGGTACTGGTATGCGGGCCGGCACTGGACCCCCGTGGTCACCTGAGGCCCGCCCACCGACCGTCCCTAGGGACGCGGCACGTTGCGCAGGTTGGAGCGGGCCATCTGCACCATCCGTCCGACTCCGCCGTCCAGGACGATCCTGGACGCGGACAGGGCGAAGCCCGTCACCATCTCGGCGCTGATCTTCGGCGGGATGGAGAGGGCGTTCGGGTCGGTGACGATGTCCACGAGCGCAGGGCCCTTGTGCTTGAAGGCGTCCTTCAGCGCGCCCGCGAGCTGCTTGGGCTTCTCCACACGTACGCCGTAGGCGCCGCAGGCGCGGGCGACGGCGGCGAAGTCGGGGTTCTTGTTCGTGGTGCCGTACGAGGGGAGCCCGGCCACCAGCATCTCCAACTCCACCATGCCGAGGGAGGAGTTGTTGAAGAGGACGATCTTCACCGGCAGGTCGTACTGGACGAGGGTGAGGAAGTCGCCCATCAGCATGGAGAATCCGCCGTCGCCGGAGAGCGAGACGACCTGACGGCCGCGGTCGGTGAACTGGGCGCCGATGGCCATCGGCAGGGCGTTCGCCATCGAGCCGTGCGAGAACGAACCGATGATGCGGCGGCGCCCGTTGGGCGAGAGGTAGCGCGCCGCCCAGACGTTGCACATACCGGTGTCGACCGTGAACACCGCGTCCTCGTCGGCGAGTTCGTCCACCACCGCCGCCACGTACTCGGGGTGGATCGGGACGTGCTTCTCGACCTTCCTCGTGTACGCCTTCACCACGCCCTCCAGCGCGTCGGCGTGCTTCTTCAGCATCTTGTCGAGGAAGCGGCGGTTCTCCTTGGTCCGCACCCGCGGAGTGAGGCAGCGCAGCGTCTCCTTCGCATCGCCCCACACCGCGAGGTCCAACTTGGAGCGGCGGCCGAGGCGTTCGGGCCGCACATCGATCTGGGCGATCTTCACGTCGTCGGGCAGGAAGGCGTTGTACGGGAAGTCGGTGCCGAGCAGGATGAGCAGGTCGCACTCGTGCGTGGCCTCGTACGCGGCGCCGTAACCGAGCAGGCCGCTCATGCCGACGTCGTACGGGTTGTCGTACTGGATCCACTCCTTGCCGCGCAGCGCGTGTCCCACCGGAGACTTGATCTTCTCGGCGAACTCCATGACCTCGGCGTGTGCGCCCGCCGTGCCGCTGCCGCAGAACAGTGTCACCTTGTCGGCGTCGTCGATCAGCGCGACGAGCTTGTCGATCTCGGCGTCGCCGGGGCGGACGGTGGGCCGGGAGGTGACGAGGGCGGTCTCGGCGGCCTTGTCGGGGGCCGGCTGGTCCGCGATGTCGCCGGGCAGCGTCACGACGCTCACCCCGCTCTGCCCGACCGCGTGCTGGATCGCCGTCTGCAGGAGGCGTGGCATCTGCTTCGGGTTGGAGATCATCTCGCTGTAGTGGCTGCACTCGCGGAAGAGCTGTTCGGGATGGGTCTCCTGGAAATAGCCGAGGCCGATCTCGCTGGAGGGGATGTGCGAGGCGAGGGCGAGGACCGGGGCCATGGAGCGGTGGGCGTCGTACAGGCCGTTGATGAGGTGCAGGTTGCCGGGGCCGCAGGAACCGGCGCAGGCGGTCAGCTTCCCGGTGATCTGGGCCTCCGCACCGGCCGCGAAGGCGGCGGTCTCCTCGTGCCGGACGTGGATCCAATCGATCGCGGAGTTGCGGCGGATCGCGTCCACCACCGGGTTGAGACTGTCGCCGACCACGCCGTACATCCGCTTGACGCCCGCCCGGGCGAGGATGTCGACAAACTGTTCGGCGACGTTCTGCTTGGCCATGAGTCACGCGCCCCTTGTGTCTCGTCCGGGTGGTCCGGCATCCCTCCTCACCCCCGTCCTCCGGGGCACGAAGGGACACCTGCACCTCCCATGAATTCACAGGGGCCGCGGTTACGCCTCCCAAACGGCCGCGGCCGTCCGGTCGTCGGCATATCCCTTGACCCGCACCTGGGTGTCGGCCAGGAACGCGGCGAGGCCGGGCGGCTGACCTGCCGACCACCGCGCCGTCAGATGCTCGGCCAGCTCCGGTGCCCCGCGCAGCGGCTCGGCGAGGCCGCCCGTGCACAGCAGGAGCGTGTCCCCCGGGCGGGCGACGGAGGCACGGAAGCGGAAGGGCGCGCGCGGCGGTTCGGGGGCCGGTTCGTACGGGCTCGGGGGTGTGGTGATGCCGAGGTCCATGGTGAGCCGGTCGCCGTCGGGGGTCTCGTGCGGCAGCGATCCGAAGCCGACGACGGCCTCGCCCGTCGCCTCGGCGACCCGCGGCTCGATGTCCTGCCACTCGCCGTCCCGCAACCGGAACAGGCCGCCCGTACCGATACCGAAGAAGACGCGAGTACGGCACTCCGGATCGGCCGGTAGCAGCAGACAGCGCAGGCTCGCGGTGTACTCCTCGGGTTCGATGCCCTGCTCCGCCGCGCTCGCCCGCAGCTTGCCGAGGCTGCGGTCGGTCAGCCGGTGCAGCCCCGACTTCAGATCGCCCCGCCGGGCGGCCCGGAGGTCCTCGGCCAGCCGGGCATGGCTGCGCCCGACGGCCCGCCCGATCCACTGGCACGCCTCGGCAGCCGCCCGGTGCGCGCCGGGTGTGGCACGGGCCCCGGTCGCCATCGCGACGAGCACGAGCGCCTGCTCGCCGCTGCCGAAGCGGGCGGTGAGCATCGAGTCCCGGCGGGGTTCGCCCCGGTACCGCGCGGAGTCACCGCGGACGGAAGCGGCACGCAGCGTGCTGGTGCCGTAGCGCGCCCCGTCGAGCACCGTGTCGGCGACGAGGTCGTCCAGCTCGTCCGGATCGGCGGACGGCAGTGCGGTGGGCTCGGCGTCGTAGGTGGGCGGCCCGGAGCCCACGTAGTCGACGACGGGCGGCCGCCGGGGCACGGCGGGGGCGTCCGGGACCTCGTCCTGGTCGGGCTGCGAACCGTCGGCGAGGAGCGCGCTGTCGCCTTCGGCGAACGCCGTCCAAGCCGGGCTCACGGGGCTCGTGGGCGGGTGCGGCGGTTGCGGCGGCGGCTCCGTGAAGGCACGGTCGGCGGGCTCGGCCGCGCGGAATCCCGGCGGGGTCGGCCCGGGCGGGAAGGTGGCGGGACCCGGCGCGGCGACGGGCGGCGCCTCCCAGGGGGCGGGCTGCCGCACCAGGCCAGTGTTCCCCGGCGACGCGGGAGGCGACCCGGCAGCTCCGTTGCGTGGCCCCGCGTCGGGCCGCTGCCGGGGCGGACCGCCCTGCTCCGGTACAGCGGGCGGCTGCTCCGGCGGGGGCGGCAGGTCGCGGTCGCGCATCCCTGGACGGTCCTGCGTCCCTGGACGGTCCCGCACCCCTGGCCGGTCCGGCGCCCTCGGCCCGTCCGCTGCCCCGGACCGCGGCGCGGGTACCGGCTCCGGTTCCGGATCCGACTGCGGGTCCACTGTCCCGAGTGCCGAGGCGAAGCGGTCCTCGAGGGAATCCGCGGCGGCCGCCGGCCCCGTGTCCTCGGTGGAGTCGTCGTACAACTGCCCCCACCAGTCGTCCTGATGACCGGTGGGCCTCTCCCCCTGCTGGCTCATGCCCCTAATTGTCCACCGCGGGAGCCGGATGAAAACGGGGCATCCGGAAAAACCGGCCAGGGGACTGATCGTCGAACGGCGTGTCGGATGACGATTCGAACGTCGATATGAAAACCGCCGGGCGGTTCCACCCCCCACGGGAGAACCGCCCGGCGGC
>NZ_JBEXDZ010000028.1:0-73955 GCF_040606085.1 Streptomyces sp. NPDC005485
GGCGGCGGTTGCGCTGCCCAAGGCCCCTTCGGTCTTTGTGCGCGGCCCTGAGGGCGGTCTTTGAGCGCGGCACTGCGGCCCTGCGGACCACTAGGCCGGGGGCTTGCTGACGGGGGGCCTACGCCTCCTCCGCCTCCGCCTCTGCCTCCGCCGCGCCTCCCGCATCCTCCGTTTTCCGTGCCATCTCATCGATCGCGGAGAGCGATCTCCGTACCTGGTTGCGGTCAGTCGTGAACCAGAAGTCGGGCAGGGACGCCTTCAGATAGCTGCCGTACCGGGCCGTGGCCAGCCGCTGATCCAGCACCGCTACGACGCCTCGGTCCCCCGTCGCCCGTACGAGGCGGCCGGCGCCCTGGGCCATCAGAAGCGCCGCATGGGTGGCGGCGACGGCCATGAAGCCGTTGCCTCCCGCGTCCTCGACGGCTTTCTGGCGGGCGCTCATCAGGGGGTCGTCGGGGCGCGGAAAGGGGATCTTGTCCATGACGACCAGCTGGCAGCTGGGGCCCGGGACGTCCACGCCCTGCCAGAGCGACAGCGTGCCGAATAGACACGTCTTCGGATCGGCCGCGAAGTTCTTGATCAGCTCCCCGAGCGTCTCCTCACCCTGGAGGAGGATCGGGAACTCGGGAATTCGGGTGCGCAGTTCCTCGGCGGCGAGCTGAGCCGCACGCATGGAGGAGAACAGGCCGAGGGTGCGGCCGCCGGCCGCCTGGATCAGCTCGGTGAGTTCGTCCAGCATGTCGGTGCGGTCACCGTCCCGCGCCGGGCGCGACAGGTGCTTGGCCACGTAGAGGATGCCCTGCCTGGGGTAGTCGAAGGGCGAGCCGACGTCGAGGCCCTTCCACTGCGGCAGGTCGTCGCCCTCCGTGCCCTCGGGGGCAAGCCCCAGCGACGCCCCCACCCCGTTGAAGTCACCGCCGAGCTTCAGCGTCGCGGAGGTCAGGACGACGGAGCGGTCGGAGAAGAGCTTCTCGCGCAGAAGCCCCGACACGGACATGGGGGCGACCCGCAGCGAGGCCCCGAAACGGTCGTGCCGTTCGTACCAGACGACGTCCCACTCGGAGCCGTTGGTGATCCGCTCCGCCACATCGTGCACCGACTCCACCGAGGCGAGCGCCTGCTTGCGGACCGCGTCCTCGTCCTGGACGGACTTGTCACGTGTGGCACCGATGGCGGAGATCACCGTACGGGCGGCGTCGCGCAGCGCCATCAGCGCGTACCCGAGGTCCTCCGGGATCTCCTCCAAGCGGCCGGGCAGCGCCAGTTCCATGACCCGCTCAAAGCCCTCGGCAGCGGTCTGGAGCTGGTCCGCGGCCTTCTCGTTGGCGAGCTTCGCGGCTCGGCGCACGGCTCGGTTGACCTGGCCGGGGGTGAGCTCGCCAGTCGCGACGCCGGTGACGCGGGAGACCAGCTCGTGCGCCTCGTCGACGATCAGCACTTCGTGCTGGGGGAGAACCGGCGCGCCCTCGATGGCGTCGATCGCGAGCAGCGCGTGGTTGGTGACGACGACCTCGGCGAGCTTGGCGCGTTCGCGGGCCATCTCGGCGAAGCACTCCGCGCCGTACGCGCACTTCGTGGCGCCCAGGCACTCCCGGGACGACACCGACACCTGGGCCCAGGCGCGGTCGGACACGCCCGGGGTGAGGTTGTCGCGGTCGCCTGTCTCCGTCTCGTCCGACCAGTCCCGCAGCCGCAGCAGGTCCTGGCCGAGCTTGCTGGTGGGGGCGGCCGCCTCGAACTGGTCGAAGAGGCCCTCCTCCTCGTCCTGCGGCATGCCCTCGTGCAGCCGGTGCAGGCACAGATAGTTCGACCGGCCCTTGAGCATCGCGAACTCGGGGCGGCGACGCAGCAGTGGATGCAGCGCGTCGACCGTGCGCGGGAGATCCCGCTCGACGAGCTGCCGCTGCAGCGCGAGGGTGGCGGTCGCCACGACGACGCGCTCCCCGTGCGCGAGCGCGGGCACCAGGTAGCCGAGGGACTTTCCGGTGCCGGTGCCCGCCTGGATCAGCAGATGGGAACTGTCGTCGATTGCAGCCTCGACGGCTTCGGCCATGGTCACCTGGCCAGGGCGCTCCGTACCGCCGACGGCAGTGACGGCAGCATGCAGGAGTTCGGGGAGTGAGGGCTTCGTCATAGCGCGACCACCCTACGGGTCAGGACTGACAATCGGGCGATCAAGGCGGCGGAGGGGGATGCGATCAAGACGTGCGCGTCCGGTGTGATCAAGGCTGGTGGAGGGGGTTCGGGACGGTGCCGTGGACGGCGGCGTGCGGGCGCTGGGGGCGGTCGCGGTAGCCGTCGAGGTGCAGCCGGTTGCGGTTCAGGCAGAGCCGCTCGATGCGGGGAGTGAGCAGGTCGAACGTCTCGTAGCGCTCCTTGAGCTCGGGGAAGCGTGCCTGGTGGCGAACGATCTCCGCGCGGACGAGCGTCCAGAATTCGGCCTCGGGGACCCCCAGCTGCTCTTCGCACAGGGGCGCGAGATAGCGGAACACTCCTACGAAGAGCCCGGAATGGATGAACTGCGTCAGGAACGCGGGCGGCTCGGTGAGGAGAACGTTCCGTACGTCGTCCGGCATGGACGCGTGCTCCGGCAACGGATCCGCGCTCACATTGACGTCGTCCACGAAGTCCTTGACCGCCAGCCGCACCGGCACGTCATGGTCGTCGAAGACAACGATCGCGTTCTCTCCATGGGGACTGAACACAGTGCCGTAGCGATAGAGGAAGTGCAGCAGCGGCGGCAGCAGGGCGGCGAACAGCCGGCGCAGCCATGCTCTGGACGTGAGCCCCGAGCGGGCGACCAGCTCGGCGGTGAAGGCTCGGCCGTCGGGGTCGGTGTGCAGGAGTGCGGCGAGCGTGCGGGCGCGTTCGCCGGGCGCGAGATGACGGGAGAGCGGCTCCCGCCAGATCGCTCCGAGCAGTTCCTTGTACTGGTAGGGCACTTCGGGCAGTGCGTCGTACTCGGGATGTCCCACGGCCACCGAGGCGACCTCGCCGAGCAGGATCACGGCGCAGGCGTCGCGCAGGAAGGGGTCTGCGTCGCGCACCGCGTGCATCCACCTGGTGACGGCGGGGGCCGCGAGCGTCCGCTCCGTCGGGAGGCCGCGCCACACCAGGGTGTTCAGGACGGACAGCGGCAGCTTCACCGTGTGCCGGTCGGGGCGGGAGGTGTTGAGGAACGTGCGGATCGACTGCTGGGCAAGCCGCAGATCACCGTCCGAGTGCAGCGGAACGATCACGCCCGCCGCCACCGAGGGGGCGAAGAGCGGCAGGACGACGTCGTCCCACTGCCACGGGTGCACGGGCAGATAGAGATACGACTCCGGCGCGAGGCCCCGTGTGCGGAGCACCTCGTCGAAGGACTCCCGGGTGGCGGGGGCGAGCTCGCGCGCGTAGAGCTCGTCAGCGGTGTCGAGGCCCGGTACGCCACGGTAGGTGGCGAGCGCGGAGTGCACAGCGATCCACGGCAGGGCGGTCGGCCTTCGCGCCTCCGGCGCCCAGTCGGCGATGTCCCTCGCCGAGAAGCCGAGGCGGCCCTTGTTGAGCACGATCCAGGGGTGGCCGGTCTGATGGCCTTCCAGTTCCGCGTAGCCGAGCTCGGCGAGCCGGGCTGCCGGGAGCGCGGTGTCATCGAGTCGGGTGTCCGCGGCGAGCGTGGTGCTCAGCTCCCGGATGACGTGCCCGAGCGTCGCTCCGTCCAGCCCCAGTGTGCCGCGGGCCCGGATCAGGAAGCCGAGCGGATCGGTGAAGGGGCGCGGCTCTTCACCGGGCTCGGCAAGGGTGAGAGACGCGGGATCCACGCGCCAGCTGTCGTACGCGGTTCGGCGGGCGCGAAAGGCGAGGTGGCCTCCGGCGTCGAGGCGAAGCGTGTACGGGCGAGAGGTCGGGGAGTTGTCCGGTTGTGCGCCGGCCGATGAGGACGCCGACCTCGGCCTCGCCTGCCCCTCCCCTTGCCCTTGCCCCTGCCCCTGCCCCTGCCCCTGCGGCTCCGGCTCCGGCTCCGGCTCCGGCTCCGGCTGGACGATCTCCTCGTATGCGAACTCGCTGATCATCTTGGCGAGCAGTCGGCGTCCGGCCTGTTCCCATCGCTCTTCGCGCAGCTCAGACGGGTCGTACAGAGCGGGCGACGCCCCGAAGGCCGGGGTGGCGGATGGATTCGGCACGGAGGCGCTCCTCGACGGGGAACCGGATCGGGTCGTTCGGAGTTACAGATTGTGACGGCGCTACAACAGATCGCGCAGGGCCCGGTCTCGGACCATGAGGGCTGCCTTCTTCTCGGGAAGGTCGACCTCGGCGGAGAACCGGAAGCCGGCACTCAGAAATGCGGCGATGGAGGGGGTGTTGCGAAGGTCGGGTTCCGCGACGACGCGTGCGCACGTCGGACGCCTGTCGAGTACGAGGTCGGAGACGGCTCGGAGCAGGGCGGAGCCCAGTCCGCGCCCGCGGTTGGCGACACCACCGATGAGGAGGTGGATTCCGGTGTCGTGCGGTCGAGCCGGGTAGTGGCGGGCAAGGAGGTCGAGGTCCGCGCGGTAGATCTCCCAGTAGCTCATCGGTGTGCCGTCCAGCACACCGAGGCAGGGCACGCTGCGACCGTCCCCGTCGAGCTGCCGCCGTAGATGCTCCTCGGACACCGACTCGGACCCCGCCAGCTCCCAGAACGCCGCGACAGCGGGATCGTTCATCCAGCGGGCGATGAGCGGGACGTCCCGTTCGGCGCGTACGGGGACGAGGCGGAAGACACCCACCGGGGTGGCTGTGGGCCCCCAGTCACCGACGCTGTCCAGCAGGTCACCGTTGACAGTGGGAGTGCGGTGAGTGTCGGTCGGCACGAGCGGAGCGGTGTCCGTTGCGGGAGGGGCGGAGTCCGCTGGGGGCGCTGTGGAAGCCGGTGGGAGCGGAGTGGAGAACGCTGGGGACGGAGCGGAGGCCTCCGTGACCGTGCCGGTGCCGGTGCCACTGTCCGTGTCCGCGCGATGTCCGTCCGTGGCCTCGCCGTATGCCCCCGCTTCTTCCGCGAAGAGCGCGACGAGCTCGTCGGGCAGACGCAGGTCCAGCGTTTCCTCGCAGTCCGTGCTCGGGCCGGGGCCCGCGTCGAGTGCGGGAACGGGGGCGGTACCGGCGTCGGTGCTCGCATCGGTGGGAGGCACGGCGACGCTCCTCTCAGGAGACGGGGTGGGTCATGTTCCTCAGGAATGAAGGGGGTTGGCGATGGTGACGTAGACGGACTGGGTGTCGACCGGGCCGACTAGCTCGTCGAGGCCGTGCAGTCGGGTCAGCAGGTTGGCCTTGCAGCGCAGGACGGGCGAATCGAGCAGGTGGGCGGGCAGGGATGTACGCAGGCGTGCCGGACCGGTGGCGACATCGGCGAGGAAGCGGCGGAAGGCGGCCAGCAGCAGCCGCTCGTCGGCGAGGCGTTGGGAGCCGAACGCGCCGACGAGACCGAGCACGTTGTTGATGGCGAGGTAGTACGCGAAGCGTTCGTCGGTGACCTCGTCGGAGACGAAGGTGTCGCTGTGGTCCCCGATGCCGGGCAGCCGGGAGTCGAGTTCCGCGCGGCGTGAGGCGCGGAAGTAGTACCCCTGGTTGTCGCGGTAGCGGCCGCCCGCGGGCCAGCCCTCCGAGTCCAGCAGCAGCAGGGTGTTCTGCTGGTGGGCTTCCAGCGCGATCCCGGCCTCGCTGTCGAGCCAGAGCACCGGGCGTACGACCTGCTCCAGGTAGCGCAGGAACCACTCGGCCGCGACAGCGCCGCGGGGGCGGCCGGTACGGCCCGCGAGGCGCGTGACGATCTCGGCGAGCCGGGATCGCATGACCGGCCTGTCCTCGGTCCTGTCCCGTGCGCCCGGCTGGGCGTGGGGGCGTGGCGACACGAGCCCCGCAACGCATGTGGCGTCGTCCGTCGGACCGAACGGATTGTGGCGGATCACCACGTCGAGCCCGGGCAGGGGCCGGCCCTCCGGGTCGTCCACGGCGAGCCACGCCGGGTCGCGGACGATGTCGAAGCCCGGGTGGGCGGCCTGCCACTGCTTGGACAGGCCGCTGCGCAGCAGGCGGTGGACCTCCACGCCCCGGTGGAGTTCCTTGCGGAGGTTCTCACGGCGGGAGTTGGTGATGCGCAGGCCCAGTGACAGTTTCAGCATCGCGGGGGCGCCGGTGCGGTAGACGGTGCGGACGGAGGAGGTCGGGTGCCAGCAAGCGCCGTGCGGGCCGAGGTCTCGCAGCAGCCCGGCGTCGAGCAGGGCCGCGGCCTCGGGGCGGTGCAGGACTTCACGCATCTGCCAGGGATGCAGGGGCAGGACGGCGTATCCGTCGGGCAGCGGGAGGCCGGTGCCGGCCAGCCGTGCCGTGAGTTGTTCCGCGGCGACGGGGCGACCGCGTTCGGTCCACGCCGAGTCGGCCGCGAGCGCCGACGGGGCGACGGCCATCCAGTGCAGCGGGAAGGAGCCTCGCAACTCCGGTGAATACAGGCGGGCTTCGGCTGTCGAGAGTCCCTCGCGGCTCTTCGGTGTGGGGTGCTGCGGGTGGCCGAGCACGAGTGACTGCTCGGCGGCGAGAAAGAGGTCGGCTCCGTCGACGGGGCGTTCTCGCCGGTCGCGGATGAACAGGGCGGTGCGGCGGACGGAGTCGGCCACTCGTCCCACGACGTCGGCGCCGTCATCGCCGGGGTCGGGCTGCGCCCCGCGCTCCGAGTGGCTCGCGGTGCTCTCCGGGACGGTGGCGGGCGGAGCTCCCCGTCCAGTGGTCGGCGCGGCCCAGGCTGCCTGCCGGGCGAGCAGTGCCGCCACTGTGACCGCGTCGGCGGGCGGCGCCCCGTCGGGAGCGTCTGCGAGGTACGGGAGGCCGAAGCGGTGCCAGCCGGTCGGGGACCAGTAGTGGACGGGTGCCAGCAGCGCCGTGCCGCTGGCGGGCAGGGGGATGCGCAGGGTGCCGTCGTCGGGGGCGGCAAGGTCGTTCTCCCGGACCCAGCAGCGCAGCAGGTTCTCGACGGCTGCCGCCTGGGCAGCGGTCTGCACGTCGGGATGTTCCAGCAGGTCGGCGGTGCAGCCGCGCAACCGCTCGGCCTCGCCTGCCCCTCCCTTCTGCCGGGGGACGACCGACTCGGCCGCCGACGCGAACGGGGCCTGTGCTCCGCCGGCCGCTCGCTCATGGGTGTGGGGTCGGCCGTTGGGTGCGGGAGTGGCGTTCAAGTGCGTTCCTCGTAAGGTCGTTCAGGCTCGTGCGGCGACGAGCGCGGGGGTTCCGGCGTGCGCGCTGCCATTGGGCGTTCCTGGTCTGCTCGGCGTACGTGGCCTGCTCTGCGTAAGGGGTCGACGCGGCGTGAACGAACGGAGCCGGGCCAGGACCGGGTCGGGCCCTCTCGTCGCCTACCGCATCGGCGGTTCGGCGGTTCGGCGTCGCGCGCTCGCTGCGTTCCGACATACCGAAGTCGGGCTCCTCGGCACGTCGCCACAACGCACCCCGTCACCGTCCCCATCAGCGCCCCGGCCACCCGCTCATCCGCCGTGCCCGCGCCCGGCAGGTCCGGTGCGGTCGGGGCAGCGGGGCGCAGGGTGTCCCGCAGGCTCGCGGGCCGCCGCCGCGACCGCGTCCGACAGCCGGTCGAGCACCGCGCTCGCCTGCTCGTCGCTGATCGTCAGCGGCGGGAGCAGGCGCACCACGCTCGCGTGGCGCCCGCCCAGTTCCACGATCAGCCCGCGGTCCAGGCACTCCCGCTGGACGGCGGCGGCCAGTTCGGGCGCGGCCGGTCGGGGTCCGCCGACGGAATCAGCGACGGCCTCCGGGTCGACGAGCTCGACGCCGATCATCAGCCCGCGGCCGCGCACATCACCGATGCAGGGGAGCTCATGCGCCAGTAGCCGCAGTTGGGCGAGCATCCGGGCGCCCAACGTTCCGGCACGCTCGGCAAGACGGTTCTCGCGAACGTACGCGAGAGTCGCCGTACCCGCTGCCATGGCGAGCTGGTTGCCCCGGAACGTGCCCGCGTGCGCGCCCGGTTCCCAGACGTCGAGGTCCTCGCGGTAGACGACGACGGCCAGTGGCAGGCTGCCGCCGATGGCCTTGGACATGACCATCACGTCCGGTGTGATCCCGCTGTGTTCCACGGCCCAGAAGGTGCCCGTCCGGCCGACCCCGGTCTGGACCTCGTCCGCGATCAGCGGGATGGACCGCGCCTCGGTGATCTCGCGCATCCGACGCATCCAGTCCTCGGGGGCGGGAATCACACCGCCCTCGCCCTGGACGGGTTCGAGGATCATCCCGGCCGGACGCGCGACGCCCGACTTGGTGTCGTCGAGCACGGACTCGGTCCAGCGTGCGGCGAGTTCGGCACCGCGGGCACCGCCGATGCCGTACGGGCAGCGGTAGTCCTGCGGGTACGGCAGCCGCGTGACCCGCACGTCGGGCGCTCCCCCGGAGGCTTCGAGCGCTCCCGCGGTCATCCCGTGGTACGCGCCGGTGAACGCGAGCATTCCGCTGCGCCCGGTCGCCGCGCGCACCAGTTTGAAGGCGGCCTCGACCGCGTCCGTCCCGGCCGGTCCGCAGAACTGGACCCGCGCGTGCTCGGCGAACTGAGGGGGGAGCGTGTGGAAGAGCTCGGTGATGAAGGCGTCCTTGACGGGGGTGGCGAGGTCGAGGACGTGCAGTGGGGCACCCGAATCGAGGACGTTTCTGATCGCCTCCAGGACCACCGGATGGTTGTGCCCGAGCGCCAGGGTCCCTGCGCCGGAGAGGCAGTCGAGGTAGCGGCGCCCGTCGGCGCCCTCGATCGTCAGGCCACGCGCCCGCACGGGGACGATGGGCAGGGCGCGCGCATAGGTGCGCGCCGCCGATTCGCGCGCCGACTGGCGCTTCAGGATCCCTTCGTGCGCCACGCGCGCCCGCTCGGACCCGCCCTCGCGCGCCCCTTCGTGGTTCTCCTCCGGTTCACGCCCCACCGGCACCACCGCAGACTCCGTCAATGCCACGACTACAGGTCCTCCCGCTGTCCCCGGGCGAGTTGGCAGAGGTGCAGGACGCACGCTGAACGCATGCGTCTGGTCCCCCGTACGTACCAACGACGCGACCCGCGCGGGGAAGCGGGTCATCCGAAGATCCTTGCCGTGGTGGGCCGAAGATCCCTGCCGTGACGGAACCGTTGCCGTTCCGTCGGAAGTCCCCCACAGCGACCGCATAGTCTTTGGTGCCGTTCAGCGATACCGAATGATCACCGGCCGACCGGCATCCGCGGTCACCGAGCTGCTGCGGCAGCGCTGATTTCACTTACGCCCAGGGGGAGTCACACCATGCGATCGATACGCCCGCTCTTCGCCGCTCGCCGAGGGAGGAGCGCGCGTCGCAGAACCTCCCCCGTGCTGGCCGCCGTCGGCCTGACCGCGGCGCTCGCACTGACCGCCACCGCCTGCAACTCCGGTGACGACAAGGCGGACGGCGAGCCGGGCTCGTCGGCGTCCGCGTCCCAGGACAACGGCAAGTTCAAGATCCCGGACGACATCAAGAACAAGCTCAAAGAGCACGGGATCGACATCGACAAGTGGAAGCACGGCGCCTGGAAGAACTGGGACAAGGACGACTGGCTGCGCGAGGCCGACGACTACATCAACCCCATCATCAAGGGGCTGTGGGACCCGGACCGGATGCGCGGCGCCGACGACCCCGACAAGGACAAGGGCGTCGACGACAGCGACCTCTCGGGTGACCAGGGCGTCACCGACCCGACCCCGGCGTCGGTGACCGCACAGGCCGTGAAGACCGCTTACCACGACAACGCGGCCGAGTCCGGCAAGGTCTTCTTCGACTCTCCCGAGGGCACGATGGTCTGCTCGGCGACGGTCGTCGAGGACCCCGCCCACCCGGGCAAGTCCAACCTCGTGTGGACGGCGGGCCACTGCGTGCACGCGGGCAAGAAGGGCGGCTGGTACCGCAACATCGCCTTCGTGCCCTCGTACAACAACGACGGCAGGACGGCCGCCGATCTGCAGAAGGCCACCAAGGCGGAGGTCGCTCCGTACGGTGTCTGGTGGAGCGACTGGGCGCAGACCTCGGACCAGTGGATCGAGCAGGGCGGTTCGACGGGCGGCAAGGGCGCGTCGTACGACTTCTCGGTGCTGCATGTGACGCCGGAGAAGGGCGGTAGCGGCAAGTCCCTGGAGGAGACCGTCGGTTCGGCGCTCCCGGTGAACTTCAACGCTCCGGCCGTGCCGAAGGTCACGAGCATCACGGCGACCGGTTACCCGGCGGCGGCGCCCTTCGACGGACAGAAGCTGTACCAGTGCACAGACAGGCCGGGGCGGTTGTCCCTCGCCAAGGCGGACCCGACGATGTACCGCATCGGCTGCACCATGACCGGCGGTTCGTCCGGCGGCGGCTGGGTGGCGACCGGGTCGGACGGCAAGCCCGCGCTGGTGTCCAACACGTCGATCGGCCCGGTCAGTTCGGGTTGGCTGGCCGGCCCGCACCTGGGCCCGGTGGCCAAGGGGATCTACGACTCGGTGAGCAAGAAGTTCGCCGGTCAGTGACGCGGCGGACGTAGCAGGGTAGGACAGGCGGTGGCGGGGTGGCTCGCTGGTTTGCTCACCACCCCACCGCCGTTCGTCCCCGGTTGCCGCGCGCGGGGAAGTGTCGCGTTCGAGCGGGTTCCATCGAGTTCCGCTCTCCGCGAGCCGCTTCCCCGCCCGGCAGCACATGACACACCGCTCCAACGGGGGTTACATCAGCATGCGTTCCCTACGTACGTCCGCCACACGAAGGCACCGCAGGCGCTCCGTTCTCGCCGCCACCGGTCTCGTCGCGGCGCTGGCGCTCACCGCCACCGCCTGCAACTCCGGTGACGACAAGGCGAGTGACAAGCCAGACGCCGCCTCGTCCTCGTCCTCGTCCGGCAAGGACAAGATCAAGATCCCCAGGGACATCGCCGACAAGCTCAAGGAGCACGGCATCGATGTCGACCAGTGGGAGGACGGCGGCTGGAAGAACTGGGACAAGGACAAGTGGCTCAGTGAGGCCAAGGACTTCGTCAATCCGGTGATCGAGGGGCTCTGGAAGCCCGAGCGGATGAAGTCCGCCAAGGACCCGAACAAGACGATCACGGCGAAGGACGCTTCGGCCGACCAGGGGATCAGCGACCCGGATCCCGCGCCGGTCGAGGCCGAGGCGGAGAAGACGCCGTACCACGAGAACGCCGCGCCGGTCGGGAAGGTCTTCTTCGACTCCCCCGAGGGCTCGATGGTCTGCTCCGGCACGGTCGTCAAGGACGTCAACCACCCGGGCAAGTCCAACCTCGTGTGGACCGCGGGTCACTGTGTGCACGCGGGTGGCAGCGGCGGCTGGTACCGCAACCTCGCCTTCGTCCCGTCGTACAACGACCTCGGCAAGTCCGAGGCGGAGCTCGGCGGTGCGACGGCGGCGGAGGTCGCGCCGTACGGTCAGTGGTGGGCGGACTGGGCCACCACCTCCGACCAGTGGATCTCCGGCGGCGACGAGACGGGCGGTGCGGGCGCGCCGTACGACTACGCCGTGTTGCACGTGAAGCCGGAGCAGGGCACGAAGTCCCTGGAGGAGACGGTCGGCAACGCGCTGGACGTGGACTTCTCCGCGCCGTCCGCGTCGGACGTCGCCACGATGGGTGCCTGGGGCTACCCGGCCGCGCCGCCGTACAACGGTCTCAGCATGTTCAAGTGCGTCGACCGGCCCGGCCGGCTCTCGCTGGACGCGACCCTGCCGACGATGTACCGCATCGGCTGCACCATGACCGGCGGCTCGTCCGGCGGCGGCTGGTTCCGCGTCGTCGACGGGGAGACGAAGCTCGTCTCGAACACGTCGATCGGCCCGACGGACAACACCTGGCTCGCGGGCCCGCAGCTGGGCAAGGGCGCCCAGACGCTCTACAACAACATGAGTGAGCAGTACGGCGGCCAGTAGGCGTCGCCGACAGGTGGCCGTGTCCGCGGCCGGGACTCCGTACACATGCAGGTGAGGGCCCGCCCCCGTTCCGGGGGGCGGCCCTCACCTGTATGCCGTGTGCCGAGTCCTGGCGGACCGTCGCTCAGGCGAGCGGCGCCGGGACGTACGGCGCCAGATCCGCCGCGAGTTCCTCGTGCACCCGCGCCTTGAGCAGGGTGCCCTCCGGGGTGTGCTCCTCGGAGATCACCTCGCCGTCGGTGTGGGCGCGCGCCACCAGCTTGCCGTGCGTGTACGGCACGAGTGCCTCGATCTGGACCGAGGGACGCGGCAGCTCCTTGTCGATGAGCACGAGCAGCTCGTCGATGTTCAGACCGGTGCGGGCCGAGACGGCGATGGAGCGCTTCTCGTTCCGCATCAGCCGCTGGAGCACCAGCGGATCGGCCGCGTCCGCCTTGTTGATCACGACGATCTCGGGAACGGCGGTGGCGCCGACGTCCCTGATCACCTCGCGCACGGCGGCCAGCTGCTCCTCCGGAGCCGGGTGTGAACCGTCCACCACGTGCAGGATCAGGTCGGAGTCGCCGACCTCCTCCATCGTGGAGCGGAACGCCTCGACCAGGTGGTGCGGCAGGTGCCGTACAAAACCGACCGTGTCGGCCAGCGTGTACAGCCGCCCGCTCGGGGTCTCGGCCCGGCGGACGGTCGGGTCGAGGGTCGCGAACAGGGAGTTCTCGACGAGTACGCCCGCGCCCGTGAGGCGGTTGAGCAGCGAGGACTTTCCGGCGTTGGTGTAACCGGCGATGGCGACCGAGGGCACCTTGTTCCTGCGGCGCTCCTGGCGCTTGATCTCGCGGCCGGTCTTCATGTCCGCGATCTCACGGCGCATCTTCGCCATCTTCTCGCGGATACGACGCCGGTCGGTCTCGATCTTGGTCTCACCGGGACCACGGGTGGCGAGGCCGCCGCCCTTGCCGCCGCCCATCTGACGGGACAGCGACTGACCCCAGCCTCGGAGCCTCGGCAGCATGTACTGCATCTGCGCGAGGGCGACCTGTGCCTTGCCCTCTCGGGACTTGGCGTGCTGGGCGAAGATGTCGAGGATCAAAGCCGTACGGTCGATGACCTTGACCTTGACGACGTCTTCGAGCTGGATGAGCTGGCCGGGGCTGAGCTCTCCGTCGCAGATGACGGTGTCCGCACCGGTTTCGAGGACGATGTCCCGCAGCTCGATGGCCTTGCCCGAGCCGATGTACGTGGCGGCGTCGGGCTTGTCGCGGCGCTGCACCACGCCGTCGAGCACGAGCGCACCCGCGGTCTCCGCGAGGGCTGCCAGCTCGGCGAGCGAGTTGTCGGCGTCCGTGATGGTCCCCGAGGTCCACACGCCGACGAGCACCACGCGCTCCAGACGGAGCTGTCGGTACTCGACCTCGGTGACGTCCTCGAGCTCGGTGGAGAGGCCCGCCACACGGCGCAGGGCCGCGCGCTCGGAGCGGTCGAACTGGTCGCCGTCCCGCTCTCCGTCGATCTCGTGGCTCCAGGCGACGTCCTCTTCCATCAGGGCATCGGCCCGAAGACCTTCGGGGTAACTGTGCGCGAAGGAACTCTGCGCGTCCTGGGAAGGGGAAGAAGAGGAGGTCATTGGATCCTTACGTCGATGGGGGTACCGAACCGGCGACGGAGGCGTCCGTCATCAAGAAGAACGTCCGAGGCCACCGGGAGATTCCCGGATTCCGCCGGGCCAACCCTCGCGGGGCTGTGCCGCCGACCTGAAGATGGTCGCACGGCACGCCCCGTCTCGTCATGCGAGTTATCGGGTGCCCCTTCGCCCCTGTGGGGCGTCGCTCTTCCAGTCCGGGTGCCCAGGCATCGGCGGGGTCTTCCTGCCGTACAACCAGGCCTGGAAGAACCCGCTCAGATCGCGGCCCGCGATGCCCGAGGCCAGGTGCTCGAAGTCCGCCGTCGACGCGACCCCGTCGCTGTGCAGGGCGACCCAGGTGCGTTCCAGGCGCTCGAAGGCGGGGCGCCCGATCTCCTGGCGCAGCGCGTAGAGGAAGAGCGCGCTGCCGTCGTAGACGTTCGGGCGGAAGATGCTGATCTTCTGGCCGGGCTCGGGGCCCTTGGGCATCGCGGGCGGCCCTCCGGCGGCCCGCCAGGAGTCGGAGGCGCCGTAGGCCGCCTTCATCCTCTTCTCCATGGGCTTGTGCGCCGTCTCCTCGGCGTACAGCTCCTCGTACCAGGTGGCGTGTCCCTCGTTGAGCCACAGGTCGGACCAGGTGCGCGGGCTGACGCTGTCGCCGAACCACTGGTGCGACAGCTCGTGCACCATGATCGACTCGACGTACCACTTCGGGTACGCGGGTTCGGTGAACAGGTCTCTCTCGAAGAGAGAGAGGGTCTGCGTCTCCAGCTCGAAGCCGGTCGACGCCTCGGCCATCAGCAGCCCGTACGTCTCGAAGGGGTACGGCCCGATCTTGCCCTCCAGCCAGGCGATCTGGCCGGGCGTCTTCTTCAGCCAGGGCTCCAGGACCTTGCGGTCCTTGGTGGGTACGACATCGCGTACGGGCAGGCCGTGCGGCCCGTTGCGGTGCAGCACGGTGGAGCGGCCGATGGACACCTGGGCCAGCTCGGTGGCCATGGGGTGCTCGGTGCGGTACGTCCAGGTGGTGGACCGGCCGGACCGGTCGACTCCTGCGGGCAGTCCGTTGGCGACGGCGGTGTACGCGTCGGGTGCGGTGACCCGGATCGTGAACATCGCCTTGTCGGAGGGGTGGTCGTTGCACGGGAAGACCAGGTGCGCCGCGTCGGCCTGGTTGGCCATGGCGAGCCCGTCCTTGGTCCGCACCCAGCCGCCGTCCTGGTCCTCCGCGGACACCGGGTCGCTGCTGTGCCGCACGGTGATCCGCATCGCCTTGCCCGGAGGCAGCGGCTTCTCGGGGGTGATCACCAGATCGTCACCCGCGCCGGTGAACGACGCGGGCGCACCGTTGACCTCGACCGAGTCCACGGTGCCGTGCGCGAAGTCGAGGTTGATCCGCTCCAGCCAGTCCGTCGCCCGGGCGTCGATGGTGGTGACGGCCGCGAGGGGCTTCGTGTTCGTGCCGGAGTAGGTGAAGTCGAGGTCGTACGACGCCACGTCGTACCCGGGATTGCCCAGGTGCGGGAAGAGGCGGTCGCCGACACCGAGGGGCGCGGCCGGTGAGGGGGCGCTCGCGGCGATCAGGCAGACGGAGACGGCCGAGGCCAGCAGCGCCGCCTTGAAGCGGCGGGTCCTGGGGCCGGGGGTTCCGGATCCGGGGGCCCTGGAGCCTGCGGTCCTGGGGCGGGGGGTGAGCAGCATGTCCCACGGCTATCAGCGCGCGCCCGCCACGCGGTGACGCCGCGCGCCCGGCCCACCCGAACGGGGTCGGCAGAGGGCGTGCGCGGCGCGTTACTGGGCGGTCGCCACGTGGTGCTGCGCGCGGCCCACGTCGTACACGCCCGGCACGTTCCGCATCGCCCGCATCAGCGTGGGCAGGCGGGCCGCGTCCGGGAGTTGGAGCGTGTACGTGTGGCGTACGCGCTGCTGGCTGGGGGGTTCCACGGTCGCCGAGACGATCGCGACGCCCTCCAGGGCGATGGCCTCGGTGAGGTCGGCGAGCAGATGCGGGCGCCCGAAGGATTCGGCGACCAGCGTGACCCGGCACTCGGTGGTGTCTCCCCAGCGCACGCCGATCTCCGCGCGCCCCACGCCTTTCATGCGCTCCACCGCGGCGCACTCGACACGGTGGACGGTCACCACACCACCGCGTACGGCGAAGCCGGTGACCTCGTCGGGCGGTACGGGCGTACAGCAGCCCGCGAGTCGTACGGACGCGCCGGGCTGGTCGACGACGGCGCTCGCCCCGGCGGGGCGGGTGGCGGCGCCGGGGGCGTCGGCGGACGCGGAAGGCCGGGGGGCCGCGGTGGGGACCTCGGCGTGCCGCTCGTCGCCGGCCGAGGGGTGCGTGGCGAGCCAGCGCTGGATGGCGATCCGGGCCCCGGGCGTCTGCGCGTGCTCCAGCCACTCCCTGGAGGGCTCGGAGGCCGGGTCCTGGCCCATGAGCAGCTGGACGGTGTCACCGTCCCTCAGGACCGTACTCAGCGTCGCCAGGCGGCCGTTGACGCGTGCGCCGATGCAGGCGTGCGCGTCCTCGCCGTACTGCGCGTACGCGGCGTCCACGCAACTGGCGCCCTCCGGAAGGCCCAGGGAGCCGCCGTCGGCGCGGAACACGGTGATCTCGCGGTCCTGGGCGAGGTCCTCGCGCAGCGTCGACCAGAACGTGTCCGTGTCGGGGGCCGCCTCCTGCCAGTCGAGGAGGCGGGAGAGCCAGCCGGGCCGGGTGGGGTCGGCGCGTTCGCCGTCGGCCGGGTCGTCGGCTCCGGGGGTGTAGGGATTGCCGAGCGCGATGACTCCGGCCTCGGCGACCTTGTGCATCTGGTGGGTACGGATGAGGACTTCGGCGATCTCGCCGTCCGCGTGGGCGACGGCCGTGTGCAGCGACTGGTAGAGGTTGAACTTGGGGACGGCGATGAAGTCCTTGAACTCCGAGACCACCGGCGTGAGACAGGTGTGCAGCTCGCCGAGAACTCCGTAGCAGTCGGCGTCCTCGTTCACCAGCACCAACAGGCGTCCGAAGTCGGCGCCACGCAGCTGTCCGCGCTTGCGCGACACGCGGTGCACGGAGACGAAGTGCCGTGGCCTTATGAGGACTTCGGCCTGCAGCCCTGCCTCCCGCAGCACCGTGCGGACGTCCTCCGCGATCTCCGCAAGCGGGTCGGTGCCGCGCGCCGCGTTGTCGACGATCAGCCCCCGGGTGTGCTCGTACTCCTCGGGGTGCAGAATCGCGAAGACCAGGTCCTCCAGCTCGGTCTTGAGCGCCTGGACGCCGAGCCGTTCGGCGAGCGGGATCAGGAAGTCCCTGGTGATCTTGGCGATGCGCTCCTGTTTCTCGGGGCGCATCACGCCGAGGGTGCGCATGTTGTGCAGCCGGTCGGCGAGTTTGATCGACATCACGCGGACGTCGTTGCCGGTGGCGACGAGCATCTTGCGGAACGTCTCCGGCTCGGCCGCCGCTCCGTAGTCGACCTTTTCCAGCTTGGTGACGCCGTCGACCAGGTAGCAGACCTCGTCGCCGAACTGCTCCCGCACCTGATCGAGCGTCACCTCCGTGTCCTCGACGGTGTCGTGGAGCAGCGAGGCGGTCAACGTCGTGGTCTCCGCGCCGAGTTCGGCGAGGATCAGGGTCACGGCGAGCGGGTGGGTGATGTACGGCTCGCCGCTCTTGCGCATCTGGCCGCGGTGCGAGGACTCCGCGAGGACCCACGCCCTGCGCAGCGGTTCGAGGTCGGCGTCGGGGTGGTGGGCGCGGTGCGCCTCGGCCACATGGCCGATCGCGTCGGGCAGCCGGTCGCGGGCCGTGGGGCCGAGCAGCGCGGCCCGGCCCAGGCGCCGCAGATCGATCCGGGGGCGGCTCTTCCTGCGGAGCGATCCGGGCGTTGCAGGGCCTGGCGTCGCGGGGTTCGTGGCCTCCGCACTCATGGGCACCTCCGGCTGCGTAGACCGGCGGACGGGGTGCCCCATGGCGAACACGGCTCAGGGGATGGCGTCGATCCCCCGTCCGGGCCGGTGCTTGATGCTACCGAGCCCACCACGCCCGGCTGACCGCCTCTCGCCGAGCGTGAAACGGATCACCCATTCGAGCGAAGGTTCAGGGGTTTACGGTTTCGAGTGATTCGAAAGCGCGGGTCGAGGCGGATGCGGGTGTCGTACGCCTTCGGAGGGCGGACGACACCAGGGCCGTTCACCGCCGGGAAGGCCGACGCTCGTCCCGTCCGGGGGCGCCGGGGCCGGCCGTCCGCAGCTCAGCCGTGCAGCGTGGCCAGCCACTCCGCGTCGATCTCGCCCTCGGCGACGATCACCGCGGGGCCCGTCATCTCGATCGCGCCGTCGGGGTGTTCGGTGATCACGAGGCGTCCGCCGAGCACGTCGACGGTGTACGTCACCGGGGTCCCGGTCACGGCCGGGTCGGTGCCGTCGCGCCGGGCGGTGGCGACGGCCACCGCGCACGCGCCCGTGCCGCACGAGCGGGTCTCGCCCGCGCCGCGCTCGTGAACGCGCATCGCGACATGGCGGGGGCCGCGGTCGACCACGAACTCGACGTTGACCCCGGCCGGGTACGCCGACGCCGGGCTGAAGGGCGCCGCGTCGTACAGGCTGCCGGCGTGTGCGAGGTCGTCCACGAAGGCGACTGCATGCGGATTGCCCATGTTCACGTTCAACGCGGGCCAGCTGCGCTCGCCGACGCTCACCGTGACCTCCCCTTCGGGGAGGAGTGCGCTGCCCATGCCGACGGTGACGTCACCGTCCTTGGAGAGGTGCACACTCTTCACGCCCCCGCGCGTGGCGACCGTGAAGTCCCCTTCGGCCACATATCCGGCACGCTGGAGGTAGCGGGCGAACACACGCACTCCGTTGCCGCACATCTCCACGACCGAGCCGTCGCCGTTGCGGTAGTCCATGAACCACTCCGCCTCGGCGGCCATCTTCTCGGCCTCGGGGTGCGCGGCGGACCGTACGACATGCAGCAGACCGTCGCCGCCGATGCCCGCGCGGCGGTCGCACAGGGCGGCCACGGCGGACGGGGACAGGTCGATGGCGTTCTCCGGGTCCGGGACGATCACGAAGTCGTTCTCGGTCCCGTGGCCCTTGAGGAAGGCGATCCGCGTGCTCATTCCTCGATCGTACGGGTTCGGTACGACAGCGGACCGCTCCCGTCCAGGAGGCGGACCGGCCCCGGTCGGCGGCCCGTGCGGTGCCCGGACTCAGCGCAGGCGGGCGACCCGCCACACGGCGAGCACTGCCACCGCGCCCACGACCACGGCGTAAGCGATCACGATCCGCCAGTCCGGTCGGCGGCCGGAGCCGCGCTGCGGGAACCCCGGCCAGGTGGAGCCGACCCGGCGGGCCGCCATCATGCCCCAGCCGGCCGCGCAGGAGCAGATCAGCAGGCCGAGCATGGCGACCACGGCACCGCCGTCGCCGAACTCGAAGGCCAGCGGGAAGGCGAACATCAGCGAGCCGACCGCGGCCAGCGTCACGATGGGCGCGAGCTGCCAGATGCGCATCCGGCGCTGCGGGCGCAGCTCGACCTCGACCTCGGGCTCCGGGGACATCTCACCCGGGCCCGGACCGTCGGCGGTCACGCCGCCGGAGGTCTCGTCGGGCCCGTCCGGACTCAGTCGGTCCCCGATCAGATCCTGCGGTTCCTGCTGCTCTTGCGCGGTGTCGTGCTCCGCGTCCTGTGCGGTGTCGCGAGGGCCGGCCTCCATCGCCACGCGCCCTCCCAACTAGGACTCCACTGGTCGATCGAAGCTCGATGATGGCACGGCGCCAGAGGCCCGGACGGCGGCCGGAGCGTCCCGATGCCATGACGTGATCAGGCTGTAACCGGTCGTTCGACCAACGCCAGTGCGAGCTCAGGGAGTTCTGTGAGATCCGCCGCAGCGCCGCTCAGCCAGTGCACCCGCGGATCCCGCCGGAACCATGAATCCTGGCGGCGCGCGAAGCGTTTGGTGGCGCGTACGGTCTCGGTGCGCGCCTCTTCCTCGGTGCACTCCCCCAGGAGCGCCGCGAGCACCTGCTGATACCCGAGCGCGCGCGATGCCGTGCGCCCCTCGCGCAGGCCCTGCTCCGCCAGCGCGCGCACCTCGTCCACGAGCCCCGCCTCCCACATCCGGTCGACCCTGCGCGCGATGCGCTCGTCGAGTTCGGGGCGCGCCACGTCGACACCGATCTGCACGGTGTCGTAGACGGAGTCGTGCCCCGGGAGGTTGGCGGTGAAGGGCTTGCCGGTGATCTCGATGACTTCGAGGGCCCGGACGATGCGGCGGCCGTTGCTGGGCAGGATCGCGTGACCGGCGCCGGGGTCCGCCGCGGCCAGCCGTGCGTGCAGCGCGCCGGAACCGCGCAGGGTGAGCTCCTCCTCCAGACGTGCCCGCACCTCGGGATCCGTGCCGGGGAACTCCAGGTTGTCGACGGCTCCTCGGACGTAGAGCCCGGAACCGCCGACCAGGACGGGCCAGCGCCCCTCGGCGAGCAGGGCGTCGATCCGGGCCCGCGCGAGTCTCTGGTACTCGGCGACGCTCGCCGTGACCGTCACGTCCCAGATGTCCAGGAGGTGGTGCGGGACTCCGCCGCGTTCCTCGGGCGTCAGCTTGGCGGTGCCGATGTCCATCCCTCGGTAGAGCTGCATGGAATCTGCGTTGACGACCTCGCCGCCGAGGCGCTGGGCGAGGAAAACGCCCAGATCGGACTTTCCTGCCGCGGTCGGTCCGACGACGGCGATGACCCGCGGTGCGGGGGCTGCACTACTCACCGACCCAGTCTCGCAAACCTCGGGGCCTCTCCTCGAACGAGCGACGTGACGGCACGGGTCCGGGGTCGTTCCCAGTTGCGAGGTTCCAGCCGCCGGTTTTCGAGTACCGGTGACCCGGGCGACGCAATGGGACGCACCGGGTGACGCGGGATTTCGCCCTCACGAGTAACGTATGGAGTGGATATGAGCGTTTTTGCACGACTTCTCCGGAGGTCGAAGGCCACGGAGGAGGCGTCAACCGCCGAGGTGCAGGCCGACACTCTGACGCCCGAACCCGCGGCGGACGCGGCGGAAGAGGTGAAGGAGTCGTCCCGGACCGAGACCGAGACTGAAGCAGAGGTCGAGGCCGAGGTCGAGGCCACGGCGGAGGAGACCGTCGAGGCCGCCACCACGGAGGACGTCGAGATCCCGCAGCAGCAGACCGCCGAGAAGGCCGCCGACAACGAGGCGGGCGAGAGCGCCCGCAAGTAACTGCCCCGCGAGGGAAGGTGGAGCATGGGTCTCCTGGACAATCTCAAGGCCAAGCTGGCCCCGGCCAAGGACAAGGTCTCCGACCTCGCGCAGCAGCACGGGGACAAGATCGGGCACGGTCTCGACAAGGCCGCCAAGGTGGTCGACGAGAAGACCAAGGGCAAGTACAGCGAAAAGATCCAGACGGGCACGGGCAAGGCCAAGGGCGCCATGGACCGCCTTGCGCACAAGGAGGGCGGCGGCACCACGCCTCCGACGGACGGGCCCTCGTCGCCTCCGGCTTCCTGAACGGCACGCATCGCCGGACGGCCGTGGAGCACGGGCTCCCGGCCGTCCGCCGTGTCCGCACCGGGCCGTACGGCGGCGGTCGGGGCTGACGCCGGCAGGCCGTCAGGACCAGGTCGCCACCATGTACCCCACCCCGTAGGGCGCGTCCTCGTAGAGCAGCGCACCGGCGAGTCCCGCGCCCTCCGCCGCACCGGCGAGTCCCGCGCCCTCCGCCGCACCGGCCAGCACCTGCCAGGGGGCTCGCCCGGACACCTTCAGCTCGTACGCCAACTCGGCGTCCAGCGTCTTCAGGGCCCCCACGTCCGCCGTGCCCAGCGCCCGTGCGAGCGCCGCGTCGAAGGGCGCCGCGCGCTCGTCGAGATACCCCGGTGCCTTGAGCGTCCGGCAGGCGCTGCCGTCGCCCATCACCAGCAGGGCGACCCGCCCGGCCCGCGCGGCGAGCCCCGCACCGGCCTGGAGGCACCGGTCGGCCGCGAGCGGCTCCCCCACACCGAGGCCTTCGACGGACGCGCAGGACCAGTCGGTACGTTCCAGCAGCCAGGCGGCGACGGCGAGCGAGGGCGGAAGCTCACGCTCCGGCTCCGCCGACTCCGCCGGTGCCGGCTTCCCGCCTCCCAGACGTACGCCGAGGTCCACGCCGAAGCCGCGGAAGAAGCCCGGCGCGCCCTGCGGAAACGGTCCGCGCCCGCTCTGCTCGGCGGGCCCCACGACGATGAGGCAGTCCGGGCGCGAGGCGGCCAGCACGCCCAGGGCGTCCGCGCAGGCGGCGCGCGCGGCGTCGAGCTCGGGCGCCGCGCCCGCGGCGACCTCGGGCACCAGCAGGGGCGGACAGGGGCACACAGCGGCGGCGACAAGCATGATCGGCAGCGTACGCGCTCCGTGGCTTCGGTCGCTTCGGTCGCTTCAGTAGCTGATGGTTCCCGAGTCCCACTCCAACTCGGTGATCAGGAAGTGGTACGCAAAGATGCTGCCGGACAGTCCGTCACCGATCACCATCCAGCCGTCATCGGTGCGGAAGCGGCGCAGCCGCACCGGATGGCTCGGATGTGTCGGCTGATAGAGCCGTACGAACTCCCCGAACCGCTGCACGGCCTCCTCGCGGGTGCCGTCCACCGTGGCCATCGTCGGGTACGGCTCGCGCGCGTAGACCCCGGCCGGCTTCATCAGGAGCAGCACCCAGCGGGCCGTACGCCCGTCCCCCGTCGTCATGACTCTCCCTCGTCAGTCGCAGCCGCAGCCGCTGCCCGTCGCGACCGGCAGCGCCTGCGGAACGCCGATCTTCGGCAGGCCCAGCATCACACCCGCCGGCTTCGCCGCCTCGGCGGCGTTGCGCTTCTCCCAGGCGTCCCCCGCGCGCGTGCGACGCACGTTCAGGGTGGCGCCCTCGGCGAGCAGGTGGTGCGGAGCGGCGTAGGTGATCTCGACGGTGACCACGTCGCCGGGGCGGACCTCCTGGTCCGGCTTGGTGAAGTGCACCAGGCGGTTGTCGGCGGCGCGGCCGGAGAGGCGGTGGGTGGCGCCGTCCTTGCGGCCCTCGCCCTCGGCGACCATCAGCTCAAGGGTGCGGCCGACCTGCTTCTTGTTCTCGTCCCAGGAGATCTCCTCCTGGAGGGCGACGAGACGCTCGTAGCGCGCCTGGACGACCTCCTTGGGGATCTGGCCTTCCATGGTGGCCGCGGGGGTGCCGGGCCGCTTGGAGTACTGGAACGTGAACGCCTGCGCGAAACGGGCCTCGCGGACCGCGTGGAGGGTCTGCTCGAAGTCCTCCTCGGTCTCGCCGGGGAAGCCCACGATGATGTCCGTGGTGATCGCCGCGTGCGGGATCGCCGCGCGGACCTTCTCGATGATCCCGAGGTACCGTTCCTGCCGGTACGAGCGGCGCATCGCCTTCAGGACGGTGTCCGAGCCGGACTGCATCGGCATGTGCAGCTGGGGCATCACGTTCGGCGTCTCGGCCATGGCCGCGATGACGTCGTCCGTGAAGTCACGCGGGTGCGGTGACGTGAAGCGCACGCGCTCCAGCCCCTCGATCCTGCCGCAGGCCCGCAGCAGCTTGCTGAACGCCTCGCGGTCGCCGATGTCGCTCCCGTAGGCGTTGACGTTCTGCCCGAGCAGCGTGATCTCGGAGACTCCCTCGCCGACCAGCGCCTCGATCTCGGCGAGGATGTCGCCGGTCCTGCGGTCCTTCTCCTTGCCGCGCAGCGCCGGGACGATGCAGAAGGTGCAGGTGTTGTTGCAGCCGACGGAGATCGACACCCAGGCCGCATACGCGCTCTCGCGGCGTGTGGGCAGCGTCGAGGGGAACGCCTCGAGGGACTCCGCGATCTCGACCTGCGCCTCTTCCTGCACGCGGGCGCGCTCCAGAAGGACCGGCAGCTTGCCGATGTTGTGCGTGCCGAAGACGACGTCCACCCAGGGGGCCCGCTGCACGATGGTGTCGCGGTCCTTCTGGGCGAGGCAGCCGCCGACGGCGATCTGCATGCCGGGGCGCTTCGTCTTCATCGGGGCGAGGCGGCCCAGGTTGCCGTACAGCCGGTTGTCGGCGTTCTCGCGTACGGCGCAGGTGTTGAAGACGACGACATCGGCGTCGCCGTCCGCACCCTCGGGCGCGCGCACATAACCGGCGCCCTCAAGGAGGCCGGAGAGCCGTTCGGAGTCGTGGACGTTCATCTGGCACCCGTAAGTGCGCACTTCGTAGGTCTTGGGTTCCTGAACGTCCACTGCCTGGCTCCGGTCGCTGCTGCTCATGTGACAAGGGTAGGCGGTGCCCGGAGTGCCTCCCGTCCCCCTAGGCTCCGGGGGCCGTCCAGCCCTGGCGGCTCAGGATCTCCGAGACGTCCGGCGCACGGTAGTGCTCCCCCTTCAGGACCTTGCCGTCCGCCCGGCGGGCGACATGGCCGTCGGGGCCCAGCTTGGTCATGTTCGCGCGGTGGATCTCGGCGATCACCGCGTCCAGGTCGATGCCGTGGACGAGCGCGGTGCCGTACGCCACGTAGACCACGTCGGCCAGCTCGTGCGCGAGCCGGTCCAGCGGGCCGCTCACCGCCACCTCGGCGACTTCGGCGGCCTCCTCGGCGAGCAGCTCACCGCGGTGGGCGGCGAGCTCCGGGGAGACCTCCGTCGGCACGTTGCGGGCGTCGAGCCCGAAGGCGACGTGGAATTCACGGACCAGGGAGGCTGGAGAGGGCTGCATCCGCCGAGCCTACCGAGCGGTGGGAGACCCCCTGCGGGGCCGGGCCTGGTCAGGACGGCTCCCGGGCTGGCAGGATCGCGCGCATGTTCCAGGCACTCCCCCGTATCGGCCGACGCGGCGCACTGCTCGGCTCGGCGGCCGCCGCCGTGGTCCTAGGGCTGCTGCTGTGGTGGCTGCTGCCGCTGGGCGAGGAGTCGCCGAGCGGGTCGATCACATTCAGCACCGGCACACCGACGGGGGTCTACCAGAAGTACGGCACGATGCTGCAGGACGAGTTCGCCAAGGACATGCCGAACCTGGACGTACGGCTGCAGAACAGCGACGGGTCCCAGGAGAACGTCCGGCGGGTGGCCACCGGGCAGGCCGACTTCACCATCGCGGCGGCCGACGCCGTGGAGACGTACATGCTCCAGGGCACGCCCGGTTCGGACATGCTGCGCGGCTGCGCCCGTCTCTACGACGACTACGTGCACGTGGTGGTCCCGCGCTCCTCGTCCGTGAAGTCCGTGGCGGACCTGCGCGGCAAGAAGGTCGCCGTCGGGCCGAGCGGCTCGGGGGTGCGGCTGATAGCGGACCATGTCCTGCAGGCCGCGGGGCTCGATCCCAAGGAGGACATCGTGCCGCTCCCCGACGGGATCGGGACCATGCCCTCGCTGCTCAAGCAGCACAAGATCGACGCGTTCTTCTGGTCGGGCGGTCTGCCGACGAGTGCCGTGCAGAAGCTGTCGCAGAGCTTCAAAATCAAGCTGGTGCCGATCGGCAGCGACCTGGTCGAGAAGCTGCACCAGCAGGGCGGCGCCTCCAGCTACTACCGGGCCGCCGTGATGCCGGCCGACGCCTACCCCAAGGCCCAGCTGGGCGAGTCCGTGCAGACGGTGGCGGTGGCGAACCTGCTGATCACGCGCGAGGACTCGGACCCCAAGCTCACCGAACAGCTCACCCGCACAGTGATCAACAGCCGCGACCACATCGGCGCCGTGGTGCACGCGGCCCAGCTGGTGGACCTGCGGACGGCCGTCTACACCGACCCCTTGCAGCTGCACGAAGGGGCACGGCGCTACTACCGCTCGGTCAAGCCGTAGCCCTCTCCCGGCCTGCTCCTCGACCCCGCAGGGCCCCTGTCAGGCGCCCGGCGACCTCGGCACCGTCACCGTCACCTTCAGGCCGTGCGGCGCGTGATGGGCGTACGCGATGGACCCGCCGCCGGCCGCGAGGAGCACCCGGGAGATGGACAGGCCGAGTCCCGAGCCCTTGATGTTCTGGTGGCCGGCGCTGCGCCAGAAGCGGTCGCCGATGCGGGCCAGCTCCTCGTCGGTGAGACCGGGGCCGCCGTCGGTGACGACGACGGTCGACACCTCGCCGTTCGAGGAGACCGCCACCTCGACGCTCTCCCCTCGCGGCGTGAACTTCAGCGCGTTGTCGATCACCGCGTCCAGTGCGCTGGACAGGGTGACCGGATCGGCCCAGGCGGTGGTGGCCGGGCACTTCCCCGCCAGGTGTACGCCCTTGCTCGCCGCGAGCGCCGCCCAGGACGCGACACGTTCGGCCGTCAGCTCGCCGATGTCGGTGAGCCGGAGGTCCGCCTCGGCGTGCTCGGCGAGGGCCAGGTCGAGGAGGTCGTCGAGCACCTCGGCGAGACGCTTGCCCTCGGTGCGGACCGAGGCGATCTCCTCGTTCCCCTCGGGCAGTTCGAGGGCGAGCAGCTCGATGCGCAGCAGCAGCGCCGAGAGCGGGTTGCGCAGTTGGTGCGAGGCGTCGGCGACGAAGGCGCGCTGCTGCTCCAGAACGTCTTCGACGTTGTCCGCCATCTCGTTGAACGACCGGGCCAGGCGCCGGAGTTCCGGCGGCCCGCCGGCGGCGGCGACCCGGGACTTCAGACGTCCGGTGGCGATGTCGTGCGTGGTGGCGTCGAGGACGCGGACGGGCCGCAGCACCCAGCCGGTCAGCCGCAGTGCGGCGCCGACGGCGAGCAGCATCGCGGCAATCTCGCCCGCCCCGATGAGCAGCCAGCCGTGCAGCGTCTTCGAACGCATCTGTCCGGTGGGCGAGTCGGTGACGACGACGCCGATGACGTCACCGTCCCTGATCACCGGGGACGCGACGACCAGCCGGCTGCGCTGCCAGGGCCAGACCTGCTTCGGATCGTGGCTGCGGCGCCCGAGGAGCGCCTCGTCGAAGGCGTCCCGGCCCTCGCCCTCGTCCGGGAGGAACCAGTCGTCGGGCGCGTTCGCCATGGGGTCGTGATTGCGGTAGAAGACGCCCGCTCGGATGCCGTACACGTCGTAGTAGGCGGCAAGTTCCTTCCTCAGGGTCTCGCGGCGTTCGTTCGTGGATCCCGCCGGAGCGCCGGAGGGCCGGTCGGTGACGAACTGGGCGAGGGCCGCGAAACGCGCCGTGTCGTCGATGCGGTCGACGACCACCTTCTGCTGCTGTGCCGCCGCGAGGCTCACCGCGAGCGGGATGCCGAGCGCGAGCAGCACGGCCGCCATCAGGACGATGAGCAGCGGAAGAAGGCGTGTGCGCACCCGTACCCGCTACGACACCGGGGCGACGAGCCGGTACCCGACGCCGCGCACGGTCTCGATCAGCGCCGGCATGTGCAGCTTGGAGCGCAGGGACGCGACATGCACCTCCAGGGTGCGCCCGGTCCCCTCCCAGCTGGTGCGCCACACCTCGCTGATGATCTGCTCCCGGCGGAAGACCACGCCGGGGCGCTGGGCCAGCAGCGCGAGAAGGTCGAACTCCTTGCGGGTCAGTTGGACAACCGAACCGTCCACGCTGACCTGGCGGGTGGGGAGTTCGATGTGCACGGGCCCGAGCCGCAGGGCGGTCTCCGCGGGCGACGCGCCGTCGTCGTGCGCATTGCGGCGGCTGACGGCGTGGATGCGGGCGAGGAGCTCGCCCGTGTCGTAGGGCTTCACTACGTAGTCGTCGGCGCCGAGGTTGAGGCCGTGGATCCGGGAACGTACGTCCGAGCGTGCGGTGACCATGATCACCGGGGTGCTGGTGCGCTTGCGGATCTTGCCGCAGACCTCGTAGCCGTCCTGGTCGGGCAGGCCGAGGTCGAGCAGGACCACTCCGAAGCCGGCGCCTTCCGGCACCAGCGCCTGGAGCGCCTCCTCGCCGCTGCGGGCATGCGTGACGTCGAACCCGTGCCGCGCCAGCACCGCGGACAGGGCGGCGGCGACATGGTTGTCGTCCTCGACGAGCAGCAGTCTCATCCCGGCCCCCTCCGGTTCATCGGTCGTACGGTCTCGGCTTGTAGAACGGTCGTACGGTCTCGGTCTGCTCAACAGTCGTGCGCTTCCCTGTGCTGAACGGCTGCACGCGCGCGTGCACCATGGCAGTCATTCCGATGGACGAGGACGACGTCAAGAGGGTTCCGGTTGCGGGCGGCTTCCGTTACCCAACGGGTACGCGACCCGCAGCAGCCATTACGTGGAGTATCCGCACGCTATCGGATCGTTATGCTCAATTTCCCCTCAGATGTAATGACGCTGGTCGCACGGGGTCACTACTGTCCTCCGCAACCGAGGAGGACGGAGCCAAAAAGCGATGACCGAAGTATCGGTGGCCAAGGACGCCGTGGCCGCGACCGAGGAACTGGTCGTCCTGAAGAGCGTCAACAAGCACTTCGGCGCGTTGCACGTGCTCCAGGACATCGACCTGACGATCGCCCGTGGCGAGGTCGTCGTGGTCATCGGGCCCTCCGGGTCCGGGAAGTCCACCCTGTGCCGCACCATCAACCGCCTGGAGACGATCGACTCGGGCGCCATCTCGATCGACGGCAAGGCACTGCCCGACGAGGGCAAGGCACTCGCCCGGCTGCGGGCCGACGTGGGCATGGTCTTCCAGTCCTTCAACCTCTTCGCGCACAAGACGGTGCTCGAGAACGTGATGCTGGGCCAGATCAAGGTCCGCAAGGCCGAGAAGAAGGCCGCGGAGGAGAAGGCCCGGGCGCTGCTCGACCGCGTCGGTGTGGGCACCCAGGCCGACAAGTACCCCGCCCAGCTGTCGGGCGGCCAGCAGCAGCGCGTCGCCATCGCGCGGGCGCTGGCGATGGACCCCAAGGTCATGCTCTTCGACGAGCCGACCTCGGCACTCGACCCCGAGATGATCAACGAGGTCCTGGAGGTCATGCAGCAGCTCGCGCGTGACGGCATGACCATGATCGTCGTCACCCACGAAATGGGGTTCGCTCGTTCGGCTGCGAACCGTGTGGTGTTCATGGCCGACGGCCGCATCGTCGAAGAGGCTGTGCCGGACCAGTTCTTCAGCAATCCGCGCAGCGACCGGGCCAAGGATTTCCTGTCGAAGATCCTGCACCACTAGGTCCCGCGTTCCACCACTGAAGGCCTGCGTTCCCACCACCGAAGGCCTGCATCTCTTCACCACTCAAAGGATGTTCACCATGAAGCTCCGCAAGGTCACCGCCGCCTCGGCCGTCGTGCTCGCGCTCGCGGTCACCGCCACGGCGTGCGGTTCGGACGACAAGAAGGACGACAGCGGCTCCTCGGGCGGCAAGACGATCAAGATCGGCATCAAGTACGACCAGCCGGGCCTCGGGCTGAAGGAGCCCAGCGGTTCTTTCTCGGGCTTCGACGTGGACGTGGCGACGTATGTGGCCAAGCAGCTCGGTTACAAGCCGGACCAGATCCAGTGGGTGGAGACCAAGAGCGCCGACCGCGAGAACGCGCTCGCCCGCGGCGACGTGAAGCTCATCGCGGCGACGTACTCGATCACCGACGAGCGCAAGCAGAAGGTCGACTTCGCGGGTCCGTACCTGCTGGCCCACCAGGACCTGCTGCTCAAGAAGGACTCGGACATCTCCAAGGCCACGGACCTCAACGGCAAGAAGCTGTGCTCCGTGACCGGCTCCACCTCGGCGCAGAACATCCACGACACGATCGCCCCGAAGGCCAACCTCAAGGAGTACAGCGGCTACTCGGAGTGCATCGCCGCACTCCAGAGCGGTGCCGTGGACGCGGTCACCACCGACGACTCGATCCTCGCGGGCTTCGCCGCGCAGGACAAGTACAAGGACCAGTTCAAGCTCGCCGGGCTCAAGCTCAGCAACGAGAACTACGGCATCGGTGTGAAGAAGGGCGACACCGCCACCGTGAACAAGGTCAACTCCGCTCTGGAGAAGATGGTCAGCGACGGCTCGTGGCAGAAGGCGGTCGACAAGAACTTCGGCCCGGCCAGGTACAAGAACGAGAAGGCGCCGAAGATCGGCCAGCTCGTCAAGTAGGACAAGCCCTCGGCTAAGCAAGCCCTCGGCCCTGCAGGGTGCCTCTGGCGCGCCGCCGCCCGCCGCGATCACGGCGGCGGCGCGCCACGCCGTCCTCGTACGCCACATACCCGGAAGCGCGGGAGATCGTGTTCGATTTTCTTCAAGGTTATGACGTCCTAGGGGCGTTCTGGATGACGGTGAAACTCACCGTCCTCTCCGCCGTCGGCTCCCTGGTCTGGGGCACCCTGCTGGCCGCGATGCGGGTCAGCCCGGTCCCGTTGATGCGCGGGTTCGGCACCGCCTATGTCAACATCGTCCGGAACATCCCCCTGACGGTCATCATCCTGTTCAACTCCGCCGGCCTCGCTGACATCTTCGGCGTGACGATGGGCGCGTCCGACTTCAAGATCCAGGGCTTCCGTCTTGCGGTGCTCGGACTGGTTGCCTACCACGCGGCCTTCGTGTGCGAGGCGCTGCGTTCCGGCATCAACACCGTGCCCGTCGGACAGGCCGAGGCAGCCCGCGCGATCGGGCTGAGCTTCAGCCAGACGCTGCGGCTCGTCGTGCTGCCGCAGGCGTTCCGTTCAGTCATCGGTCCGCTGGCCAACGTACTGATCGCGCTGACCAAGAACACCACCGTGGCGGCCGCGATCGGCGTCGCGGAGGCCGCCTATCTGATGAAGACGATGATCGAGAACGAGGCTCAGACACTGCTCATCGGCGCGGTCTTCGCCTTCGGGTTCGTGGTTCTGACCCTTCCCACCGGCCTCATCCTCGGCTGGCTGGGCAAGCGACTGGCGGTGAAGCGATGACCTCCGTTCTCTACGATGCTCCCGGCCCGCGGGCCAAGCGACGCAACGTCTTCTTCTCAGCGATCTTCGTCATCCTGCTCGCCCTTCTGATGTGGTGGATCTGGCGGACACTGGACGACAAGGGCCAGCTGAAGTGGTCCCTGTGGGAGCCTTACACGACGTCCGACGCCTGGACCACGTATCTGCTGCCTGGCCTCGGGAAGACGCTGAAGGCCGCCGCGCTGTCCATGATCATCGCCCTTCCGCTGGGTGCGTTCTTCGGTATCAGCCGCCTGTCCGACCACCGGTGGGTCCGCGTGCCGGCCGGCGTCGTGGTCGAGTTCTTCCGTTCGATCCCCGTGCTGCTGCTGATGCTGTTCGCCAACGAGTTCTACTCCCGCTATGCGAACGTGAGCAGCGACAACCGGCCCCTGTACGGAGTCGTCACCGGCCTGGTGCTCTACAACGCCTCGGTCCTCGCCGAGATCGTACGGGCCGGCATCCTCGCGCTCCCCAAGGGGCAGACGGAGGCCGCCTACGCAGTCGGCCTGCGCAAGGGCCAGACGATGACCAGCATCCTGCTCCCGCAAGCGGTCACGGCCATGCTGCCGGCCATCGTCAGCCAGCTCGTCGTCATCGTGAAGGACACCGCGCTGGGTGGCGTGATGATCGGCTACACCGAGCTGCTCAACACGCGCAGCACCTTCGCGGCCAACTACGCCAATGTCATCCAGAGCTTCGTCGGGGTGGCGCTCATCTACATCGTCGTCAACTTCCTCCTCACGAGCTTCGCAAGCTGGCTGGAGCGCAGGCTGCGCCGCAGCAAGCGGAGCACCGGCGCGGTCCTCGGGGCCGCGGATGTGGAAGAGCTCAACGCCGCCGAGGTCGGGGGCACTTACGGAACCGGTTCCGGCGGCACGATCTGACATGCATCCGATAGAGCTGTGGTCCGCCGGGATATCGGCGGACCCAGTCATACGCAGGGCCAAGCCTGGCAGGCCATCTGTGAACCGTTTCAGCTCGCTGGCTGGTCGGGTGATCCGGAAGCCTCAGCCGGGACGCCCGCGTACGCGGGCGAGGCTCCTGGCTCGTTGAATCGGGTATCTCACCAGAACTCACCCCACAGGAACCCTTGTTGGTCCCCCATCGCCGGATGGTGACGGCCGACTGGCCCACACCGCCGGCGACGACCGACATCTGGAGATGCCGGGCTGGCTTACTGAGCGTTTGGTTCTGTTTGCGCTCGATGTGTCAGGGCTTCTCGGCTCCGGCATCATGGGACGGGAGACATTCGTGAGTCGGCTGCTGGTGATGCGGCAGCAGAGGAATCCAGACCTCCGCCAAGGTGCACGTGGCCGACCAGGGCACCGACGCCGGGAATCGGATCATCGGCCGCAAGCGCCGCCTCGACTGCGACACCCTCGGCCTGCTGCTGACCCGTGCTGGTCACCACCGCCAGCGTGTCCGACACCCCGGCCGGCGTGACCCTGCTGTCCCGCATCGCCGCCGCCTACCCCCACGTGACCAAGGGGCTGGGCCGACGCCGGCTACCGCACCACCGCCATCGACCACGGCGCCGGCATCGACGTCCAGCCCGTGCAACGCCCCCCGGGAGCACGCGGATTCACGATCATTCCGAGACGATGGACGATCGAGCGCAGCATCGGCAGGCTCATGCACCACCGCCACCTCGCCCGTGACTACGGGACCCGCCCACACCGCACCGACGCCATGATCCACCTCGCGATGATCGACCTCATGGCCCGCAGACTCATAGGCGAAGCCACCTTCAAGTGGCGCGGAACCTAACCCGGGACCAAACACAAATCCCCGGACCAAACGTCAGTTAAACGGTGGCCTACGTACTGAGGCGGACGAATGGCTTGTAGCAGCAAATTGCTGCGGCGAGGCCGAGAAAAGTCAGGTAGTTGCCGCATCACGTCCAGATACGGGGCAGGAGAGAACAGAGCCAGCGCTAGCACGAAATACACCACCAGCCGGGCCAGGAGCAGGCGCTTGCGTTGCCCCACACGACCGCAGGCGGCCACCACCCGATCCACCAGACCTGGCGGATAGACCCAGGTCAACAGGCCTAAACCCGATAACTCAGAGACGCTTGCAGCCACCCGAACCACCCCCGGGACCACTACACAGCAGCCTACGCCCGCAAGCCAACGCAACGGCATTGCGTCCAGACCGCCGCGTTTGTGCGAGGTCAAGGTGGTGCCTTTGAGAAAGTGCAGCGGCGCAGGCCTTTGGTGTTTTGTTGGGGCCACGCTGCCACGTGCTGTGGGCATCGGCGAAAGTAGATCTCCAGGCTGGTATCAACGCGGAGTTGAGCGTGCTGGGCCGTCTCCGCACCCTGGTTCCGAGTCAGCGACTTGCAGAGCTGTTCGAGCAAGGTAGATCGTCCCACCCACGGCGTCGCACACGGCTTCGACTCTGTGCCCGGCCAGTGCCGGGCCGTTTTTGATGCGGGCCACCGTTTTCGGACATGGGCGAATATCGCGGCAGCGCCGCGAACCGGGTAGCTCGCTCGACCACGGTGCCGATCACGAACTGTCCAGGCCGACAATGAGGTCGCCTTCGCAGTGTCCGGGCACCGCCCGATCCTCAGCCTCGGCTGCGATGCTCGCCCCTTCGAGCGCAGGCCCCTTCGAGGGCAGCTCGCGCCGCCGCGGCGACGGGAGGCCCGCTGCACCACTGGATCACGTACACCTGATGCACAGTCAAGTGACGGAGGTAGTGGCGTGATCGCCACTACCTTCGTCACTTGACGCAAGCACTGGCAATGGGTTGCATACGTTCTGTGATCGCGCACCCCGCTCCAACTGCCTGTTCCCGTACGTCCCCCAGGACACCGCTCCGGGCAGGGGGCACCGCGCCGTGGACCCGGTGATCATCGTCGGAGCGGGGCCTGTCGGGCTGACGCTCGCCCTTGCGCTGGCACGCCAGGACGTTCCTTCCGTGGTTCTCGACGAAGGTCCGGGCAAGGACGAGCAGCGGCTCGCGCGCAGCGTCGTACTGCGTGAGGACACCGCCGCGCTCGTGGAACGGCTGACCGGCTTGCCGCTCGCGGAGGCCGGATTCCGTTGGGCCGGATGGCGGTCGGTGCGGCGCAAGCAGGTGATCCGCGAGATCACGTTCGACGACACCGATCCGGCGCCCGTCCACATCGCCCAGCACGTCCTGACCACCGCCCTGCGCGAGGCCGTCGCCGACGAGCGGCTGGTCAGGCTCACCACTGACAGCCGCCTCGACTCCGTCGAGCAGGACCCGTCGGGTGTCACCGCGCACACCCGCGGCCCCAAGGGCACGTGGTGGCGTGGCAGTTACCTGGTGGGCTGCGACGGACCGCGTTCGACCGTGCGCAAGCTCCAGGACATCCGCTTCCCCGGCCGCACGGCCGTCGAACGACACGCCGTGGCTGCCCTGCGGACGGAACTTCCCTGGCCCGGCGAGGCGTTGCTCCATCGGATGCCGCCCTGGCGGACGGCGGGCCCCTCGGCCGGGGAGGTGACCGGCCGCCCGCTGCCCGACGGCGTGTGGCGCCTGGACTGGCTGCTGCCGCCGGGCAAGGACCTGGTCACCCCGGACCTGCTGTTGGCACGCATCCGGGAGACCCTCGCGGGCTGGAGCGGGGGCTCCACACCGCCGTACGAACTGCTCGACACCGGCGTCCACACGATCCACCACCGCCTCGCCCGCCGGTGGCGCGCAGGCCGCGTCTTCCTCGCCGGGGACGCCGCCCACCTGCTCGGCGCGCTCGGTACGCAGGGCCTGGACGAGGGCTTGCGGGACGCCGACAACCTCGCCTGGAAGCTGGCGCTGGCGTGGCACCACGGACCGCACGACAAGCTGCTGGACAGCTATCAGGACGAGCGACGCGCGGTCGTCGCGGCCCGGCTGCGCGCCGCCGACCAGGCACTGCCCCTCGTACGCGGTGGCGCGGGCCTGCGCGCCTACGTGCCCGGCTCGGCCCGCGGTCACGACGCGCTGCTCACGGACGGCCACCTGGGGCAGGGCCCGCTCGGTGCGCCGGGGGCGTACGCCGATTCGCCGCTCGCGCCTCCGTACGCCGAGTCGGCGGTCGCCGTGGACACGGAGCCCGGGGCGCCGGCCGCCGATGTGCGGGTGACAGCCGAGGACGGCTCCTTTGTACGGCTGCGGGACCGGCTCGGACGCGGCGCGCTGCTGGTGGTGCTGATCGCCCCCGGTACGGGCGTGTGGGAGCGCAAGCACTGGGTCACGGCGGGGATCATGCCGCGGCTCGCGGCCGCCGTCACCGCGCTGCCGCACCCCGCTGAACTGCTGGTCACGGAGAGCTACCCGGGTGCGCCCGCGCACACTGTGCTTCTCCTCCGCCCCGACGGGCACCTGGTCACCGCGCTGAGCGGGGTGCGCCCGGCCGATCTGTACGCGGCGGCGGAGGCCACTGTGGGCGGTCCTGCCCGCACGGAGGCGGCGACGGGGGCGACGGCCGGCAAGAGCTGAGGGGCCGGTGCCCAGCCGCTTCTGCGCTGGCCCGGCGCCTGCGATGCCGACCTGAGCTGGAGTTCTTCCGATCCTGTAGTCACGCTGTGGTCCACATAGTGACGGTGAGTTGACCGGTCTGCACCGGCATGGTGTACTCCGGATCGTGACCGACACCTGTGTGCGCCTGTGGCGGAGGGTCCATATGGACCTCGTCCGCTATGCGGGCTGCGTGTGTCGCCCGTCCTGCTGATTCGCATCCCTTCCCTCGCGCGCCCGGCCCGTGACTGCCGCGCGCCCTCCCGCGAACGCTCAGGACGGCCCCCTTGTCTGCGTCACCCTCTGTCTCCCTCCCTGCTTCCGCGCCCGTCCGGCCCCCCACCCAGGCCGAACTGCTCGACTTCGTGCGCCACGCGGCGGCCGACGCCGAGCTGATCTCCTCGCTCCCGCTCGACCCCGAAGGCCGTACCTGGGTGCGCCTCGAAGGCCCCGGCGGCAGCGAGGCCTGGCTCATCGGCTGGCCACCGGGCACCGGGACCGGCTGGCACGACCACGCCGAGTCCGTCGGCGCCTTCCTCGCCGCATCCGGCGAACTCAAGGAGAACTCGCTCGCCGCCCGCCTCCCCGCGGACGGCTGGAAAACCCTGGAACTCACCGAAGGAGTGGACCGGGAGCGCAGGCTGACCGCCGGCGAGGGGCGCGCCTTCGGCCGTCACCACGTCCACGAGGTGCTCAACGAGTCCACCGACGAGCACGCGATCTCCGTCCACGCCTACTATCCACCCCTGCCGCGGATCCGCCGTTACAGCCGCACCGGGCAGGTACTGCGTCTGGAGCACGTCGAGCGTCCGGAGGACTGGCAGTGAGCACAGAGGCCGAACACCCCGTGGGCATAGACGAGTTGCTGGAGCGGGTCCGCGAGGGCCTCGACCGCGTGGAGGCCAAGGAGGCGCACGACGCCGCGCAGGCGGGCGACGCACTCCTGGTCGACATCCGGTACGCCGCCCTGCGCGACCGCGACGGTCTGATCCCCGGCGCCCTCGTCGTCGAGCGCAACGAACTGGAGTGGCGCCTCGACCCCCAGGGCAGCCACCGGGCCCCTGAGGCCACGAGCCACGATCTGCGCATCGTGGTCGTCTGCAACGAGGGCTACGCGTCAAGCCTGGCCGCAGTGTCCCTGCAGCAGTTGGGCCTGCACCGGGCGACGGATCTGGTGGGCGGTTTCCAGGCGTGGAAGGCGGCCGGGTTTCCGGTGACGAGGTAGCAGATGCCTTTGACGAGGTAACAGCGGCTTTTACCGGCAGTACGCAAGGGTGGGCGCCCCTGTTGTAAGGGGCGCCCACCCTTGCGTACTGCCCCTTACCGGTTACTCCTTGGCCGTGGCCACCGTGACGGCGCGGACCTTCAGCGCCACACGGCCCGGCAGCGTGGTGGCTACGAGGGCGAGGAGGCCGGCGGTCGCAACGACGGCGACGTACAGCAGAGGGGTGACTGCCGGAGCCGCGCTGCCCGTCATCCCGACGCTGAAGGCGGTGAGGACAGCGAGGGCGATACCGCTGCCCAGGACCGTCGCAAGGAGCAGGACCGACAAAGCCTCGGTGCGCAGCATCCGCAGCACCTGGCGGCGGGTCGCCCCGGCGAGGCGGAGCATCGCGAACTCCCGGACGCGTTCGGAGACCGACATCGCCAGGGTGTTGACGACGGCGATGGCGGTGAAGGCCAGGACCAGCCCCATGGCCAGGTAGTTGACCTCGGCGTTCGCCTGCTGACGGTCCGCCTGGATCGAGTCGGCGGCGGTCGGCGCGATGACATGGACGGCCGGGAACTCACGGAGCGTAGTCGCGAGTTGTGTCTGTGTACGGCTGGTGCTGACCAGGACGGAGGCGGCGAGAGGGTTGTCGACATGGCGAGCGACCAGGTCATGGGCGAACGTGAGGTCGCCGAAGCCGAGTCCCCTGGCATAGACGGCGGCGACGGTGAGGGTGACGGGCGTGCCGTCGCCGAGGGTGAGCTTCAGGGTGCTGCCGGGCTTCAAGTGGTGCTGATCGGCAGCGAGTTCACTGACGGCGACCGTGGTGGCCTTCAGGGCGCTCAGTGATCCGGCGGTGACGTCCGGGTCCCAGGTGCGGGTGAGGCCTGCGGTGGTGACGCCCTGGGCCGCGTACTTGTCGAGTCCCACGCGGACCGTCGTACGGACCACTTCGGTGGCGGTGTCGTGCTGTGTGCGCAGCAGTCGGGCGACCTCGGCGGGGACACCGGGGCCCTGGGCGGCCAGCACCCAGTCGGCGCGGATGCCTTCGCGGGCCTGGGCGCGGGCCGCGTCGCCGAGGGTCGGCTGAACGAAGAGAACCGTGCAGGTCATGCCGATGAGCAGGGTGAGAGGGGTGACGACGGAGGCCATACGGGCGGCGTTGCCGCGCAGGTTGGCGCGTGCCAGGCGGCCACCGGGACCGGTCAGTCGCAGCGGACGGGAGAGCAGTGCGGCGGCTGCCCTGACCAGGAGCGGGCCCAGCAGGGCGACGGCGGAGGAGAGGACCACGACGGCGAGGAAGGTCACGGGAGTCGAGGCGGGTTCGGTGCGAAGGATGCTGAGCACGGCGACAAGGACGGAGCCACCGGCGAGCAGCGCGAGTCCGGCGAGGATGCGTCCCCATGCGGGGCGGGTGGGCTCGGCCTTCGCTTCGGCGAGTGCCTCGGCCGGGCGGATCCGGGTGACGCGCCGGGAGGAGACACGGGCGGCGGCCCAGGCTCCGAGGAGGGTCGCGGCGACCGCCGCGAACAGCGGGAAGACGCTGACGGTGTGCTGCAGCGTGGCCGGGACGGCACCCATGGCGACGAACCGGCTGTGCAGCCAGCTGCCCAGTGGCAGCCCCGCGAGGGCTCCGAGGACACCGGCCGCCGCGCCGACCAGCAGTGCTTCGCGGCCGAGGAGTCGGCGGATCTGGCCTGGTGTGGCGGCGATGGCGCGCAGCAGGGCGAGTTCACGGTGGCGCTGCTGAACGGAGAGCGCGAAGGTTCCGACGACCACGAGGACGGCCACGAGCAGCGAGGTGCCGCCCATCGCACCGCCCATACTGACCAGCTTCGTCCGGGCGTTGGCCGCGTCCAGGAACTCGACCGGGCCACGGCCGTCGCCCGCGCCGACCTGAGCGGTGGTGCCGTGCAGGGCCTTCGCGACGGACTGCTTCAGCTCCACGGCATCCGTGCCCTTGGTGGGGATCACGCCGAAGGCGGTGACCTGTCCGGGGTGCGCGGCGAGACGCCGGGCCTCCCGCGCCGAGAAGAACAGGGAGGTCTGATGGTTCACGGACCGGGCGGGCGCCGCGATTCCGCTGACACGGTAGGTGCGCGGCGCCTGTGTCGACTGGACGGTGAGACGGTCGCCCGGCCGGAGGTGCGCGCGCAGGGCGAGGTGGCGGTCGATGACGACGTCATCGTCGGCCTTGGGCGCGGTGCCGGTGGTGAGCGTGTACGGGGTCAGCGCGGCGGAGTCCCAGGCATGGCCGTAGGCGGCTCTGTTCTTCTCTGCCGCGACTTTCGGCATCAACGGCTGGGCGAGGAAGGTCAGTTCGGGGAGGACACCGCCCACGCCCGGTGCCTGGCGAATGCGTGCGGCGAGGTCGTCGGGAAGCCAGGCACGTTCGGCGATCGGCTTGGCCTTGTGCTTGACCTTGGTCTTGCCCTTCTTGTGCTTGACCGTCGTTTGGTGGACGTTCTGGTCGGCGGAGACCACGACGGGGGTCGCGGCATAGCGCTCGGTGCTGATCGTGCCGCGCAGTCCGGTTTCGAGGAGGGTGCCGCAGGCGGTGATGAGGGCGGCCGCGCACATCAGGGCGAGGAAGGCACCGAGGAAGCCGCCCTTGCGGGCTCGGACGGTCTTCAGTGCGTAGCGCAGCATCATGACTGGTCGCTCTCTTTCTCGGGAGCCGGGAAGGCGAGGAAGCGGGTGAGCACCGTGCGGGCGCCGGGCGGAGTGTCGGATTCGGGGCGCTTGTAGCGGTTGTGGAGCGCGATGTACTCCTCGAAGAACTCGCGGAGTTCGGGGAGCGTGAGGCGCACGGTGCCGCGCGAGTACGGGAAGGCGTCGGCCCAGGGGTCGTCGTCCGCGTCCCGTCGCAGTTGTGCCTGCTCGAAGAGTTCGAGGTCGGCGGCGTACGCGTGATGGTTCAGCTCGTCCATCACCAGCCGCATCTCGGGGCTCTGGCGGCTGCGCGGCGGGAAGCGCCGGTCACCGGGTACGGCACGCCACCAGCGCTCCCGGCCGTGGCCGGACGCCCCCTCCGGTTCCGCCGTTTCCTCCACGAAGCCGTGCCGGGCGAGTTCGCGCAGATGATAGCTGGTGGCTCCGGTGTTGAGCCCCAGGGCCCGGGCGAGCGTCGCGGAGGTGGCGGGGCCGTGCAGGGTGAGGTGCTGGAGCATCCGCTGCCTGCGGGGCTGCGCGAGGGCTTTGAGCGTGGCGAGGTCGGAGAGCTCGATGGGGGTGCTCGGTGTCTCCGGGGGTTCGGTCGCGCCGGGTTGCTGTGCCATGCGTACACAGTCGCCTGTGCACAGATACCTGTGCACTGCGGTGACCTGGCATCTTGAGCCGGGGGTTAACCCCACCCCGGCGAGGCGGAGTTGGGCATCATCGCCCGGGCGGGAAAGACACCGGCCGGAGCGGGAAATGCACCCGTTGGGAAACACGTCCGGGCCCTGAACGCGATCGGCGCCCCCGCGCGTCTACCGTGTTCAGGGCCCGCGATCGGGCTGCCGACCGGTGACCGTCATATCTCGGCTGTCATATCTCGGCTGTCGGCTGTCGGCTGTCGGCTGTCGGCTGTCGGCTGTCGGCTGACTATCGGCTGTTGGCCGCTGATCTCGTGGGACTCAGGATTCGGAGCGTCATGGTTCGCGCCGCCCCGGTTCGGCCCCGCGGGTTCCGTGGGGGGCGGTCCCGGGACCTCCGTATCCGTGGGACCACCGCCGAGGTCAGAACGCCTCGTCCGCGAGCCCGTCCGTGTCCTCGCCCTCTTCTTCCAGCGCCTGCCGGACCACTCGTAGGGCCATGCCCTCGCCGTAGCCCTTGCGGGCCAGCATGCCCGCAAGGCGGCGCAGGCGCTTGTCACGGTCGAGGCCGCGCGTGGAGCGCAGCTTTCGGGCGACCAGCTCGCGGGCGGTCGCCTCCTCCTGGTCCGAGTCGAGCTGTCCGACGGCCTCATCGATCAGCGTCGAGTCCACGCCTTTGGTCCGCAGCTCCCGCGCGAGCGCCCGCCGGGCCAGACCGCGGCCATGGTGCCGCGACTCCACCCAGGCTTCCGCGAAGGCACTGTCGTTGATCAGGCCGACCTCTTCGAAGCGGGACAGCACCTCGTCCGCGACGTCGTCAGGGATCTCGCGCTTGCGCAACGCGTCCGCGAGTTGCTTCCGCGTGCGCGGGGTCCCGGTGAGCAGGCGCAGGCAGATCGCCCGTGCCCGCTCAGCCGGGTCCCCTGGGGGCTCCCCCTTCTCGGCCCTCGACGAGGAAGGGAGGCCTCCGTCCTGTGGGTCGCCGGACGGCTCGCCGAAGCCACCGCCACGCCGCCGACGCCCCCGCCCGCCGTGCGGTCCTCCGTCACCGCGCCGACCACCGCCGCGGCGCGAGCCTTCGCTCGACGAGCGGTGGCCGCCCGACGGGCTGTCGCCGCGGCGGGAGCCGCCGTACGACCCCTCGCCGTCCGGAACTTCGCCGTCCGGATCGGCTCCGTACGCGTACGGCCCATCGCCACCCGGGTCGCCGTCACGCCACCCGTCGCTGCCGTACGCCCCGCCACCGTCTCCGGCCGAGCCGTCGTCGGCCCCGTGCCCCTGCCCCTCCGGGGTCACGGGGTAGGCGTACTCGGCCCAGTCCGTTCGTCGTGTCATTGACTGACTCGCGGACTAGCTCTTGGCCACCGCGGCCTTGGACTTGGCCGCCTTGGCCGCCGGGGCGGGCACCGTCTTGGCTGCGTCGTCCGGAGCGGCCGAGACCGCCGCGTCCACACCCGGTTCGGCGGCGGGCTCCTGCGGCTTCACACCGACGCCCAGCTTCTCCAGGATCTTCTTCTCGATCTCGTTGGCGAGGTCGGGGTTGTCCTTCAGGAAGTTACGGGCGTTCTCCTTGCCCTGGCCGAGCTGGTCGCCCTCGTACGTGTACCAGGCGCCGGCCTTGCGGACGAAGCCGTTCTCCACGCCCATGTCGATCAGACCGCCCTCGCGGCTGATGCCCTGCCCGTAGAGGATGTCGAACTCGGCCTGCTTGAAGGGGGGCGCGACCTTGTTCTTGACGACCTTGACGCGGGTGCGGTTGCCGACCGCGTCGGTGCCGTCCTTCAGCGTCTCGATACGGCGGATGTCGAGTCGCACCGAGGCGTAGAACTTCAGGGCGCGGCCACCCGTCGTCGTCTCCGGGGAGCCGAACATCACGCCGATCTTCTCGCGTAGCTGGTTGATGAAGATGGCGGTGGTCTTCGACTGGTTGAGCGCGCTGGTGATCTTCCGCAGGGCCTGGCTCATCAGACGGGCCTGCAGACCCACGTGCGAGTCGCCCATCTCTCCCTCGATCTCCGCACGCGGGACGAGCGCGGCGACGGAGTCGATGACGATGAGGTCGAGCGCGCCGGAGCGGACGAGCATGTCGACGATTTCCAGGGCCTGCTCGCCGTTGTCCGGCTGGGACAGGATCAGGTTGTCGATGTCGACGCCGAGCTTCTTCGCGTACTCGGGGTCGAGGGCGTGCTCGGCGTCGATGAAGGCCACCTGGCCGCCGGCCCTCTGCGCGTTCGCCACCGCGTGCAGCGTCAGCGTCGTCTTCCCGGAGGACTCCGGGCCGTATACCTCCACCACTCGGCCGCGCGGCAGGCCGCCGACACCGAGGGCGACGTCGAGCGCGGTCGACCCTGTGTGGATGACCTCGATGGGCTCGTTCGGCCGCTCGCCGAGGCGCATCACCGCGCCCTTGCCGAATTGCCGTTCAATCTGTGCGAGTGCGGCGTCGAGCGCCTTCTCGCGGTCGGTTCCTGCCATGGGTTCCACCCGGTTTGCTTGAGTCGATCGCTTCACGTCAAAGACGCTAACGCCTGCCACTGACAATGCGCCCCGACGCCCGTCCGGCCTGTGGATAACTCGGGCACATCTCCACGAAAACCCTCTCGAAATCCCCATCGAGAGGCTCGCCGGAGACTCCATGAGAATGGATGTTCGATTTTGGTGTCAAGCGCACCACGCGGCACCTCCGAGACTACGTTCACGGTCCGACATCACCCGTCACCGAACCTCCGCACCCGCCGAGCCGGCACCGTACGACGACCGCGCGGCCCTACTCTCCCGGGCGTACGGCAGGAGTCTTCGGCCGTACGACGACCGCACGGCCCGGCCCGCGCAAGCTGAGCCCATGGAGAGCCGCAGCGGACCACGCACCCCAGCCATCCCCGCCCCCTTCACCGCCCCACTCTCTTCCCCCGGCACCACACCGGCGCTCGCGGTGCCGGGCCCGGGCACCCGGAAGACGACGAGAGCCGAACGCCTCTGCTACGGAACCGGTGCCGTACTGACGCTGTCCGGTCTGGCGCACCTGATGGTCCTCGCCGTCGACGGCGGCCCCTGGGAGGGGCCTGTCTCGTGGCGCAAGCCCGTCACGTTCGGGCTCTCCTTCGGGCTGACGCTGATCGCGATCACCTGGGTAACTTCGTATCTGCGCATCGGAACGCGGCTGCGCACGATGCTGCTGGTCGTGTTCGCCGCGGACTGTGTCGTGGAGGTCGGCGGGATCACCCTCCAGGCGTGGCGTCGGGTCCCCTCGCATCTCAACATGGAGACCACCTTCGACACCGCGGTCTCGATGACGCTCGCCGTGGGCGGCGGAGTGCTCGTGGTCCTGCTCACCGTGTTCGCCGTCGCCTCGTTCCGGCATCGCCCCGCGGGTCCCTCGGGGATGCCGCTCGCGCTGCGTTCCGGATTCGCGCTCCTGCTGGTCGCCCTCGTGTCGGGTGCGGCGATGATCGCGCGCGGAGTCGTCCTCACCCGGACCGGCCACCAGGAGGCCGCCTACCACTCGACGGCCCCGCTCAAGCCCCTGCACGGGGTGAGCCTGCACGCCGTCCTGGTGCTGCCCGCGCTGGCCTGGCTGCTGTCCCGCACGTCCTGGAGCGAGAGGACCGGACAACGCGTCCTGTACGCGGCGGTCGGCTGCTACGGGGCGGCCGTTCTCGCCACGGGAGCGTGGGCAGCCTTCACCTACTGAGGGTTCTGCGGGGAGCCTTCCCCGTGCTCCCCGTGCTCCCCGTGCTCCCCGTGCTCCCCGTGCTCCTCTGCCCGCGGCTGCCTCCACAGTCGCCGCACGCGCGCGAGGACGCTGCCCGAGGCCCGGCGGCGGTGCCCCTGCACCCGGGGGTCGTCGGTGACGTCGTAGCGCTTCACGTACGCCCCCAGGAATGCCTGCAGGGTGGCGACCGCGGGAATGGCGACCAGGGCGCCGACGGCGCCGAGGAGGGCGGTGCCCGCGATGACCGACCCGAAGGCGACCGCGGGATGGATGTCCACGGTCTTGGCGGTCAGCTTGGGCTGCAGCACATAGTTCTCGAACTGCTGGTAGACCACGACGAAGATCAGCACCCACAGCGCGTACCAGGGGTCGATCGTGAAGGCGATCAGCATCGGCAGGGCGCCGGCGAGATACGTGCCGATGGTCGGAATGAACTGCGAGACCAGGCCGACCCAGACAGCGAGCACGGGCGCGTAGGGCACGCCCAGGGACTGCAACAGGATGTAGTGCGCGATGCCCGAGATCAGTGCCATCAGGCCACGTGAGTACAGATAGCCGCCGGTCTTGTCGACGGCGATCTCCCAGGCGCGCAGCACCTCGGCCTGCCGGGCGGGCGGCAGCACGGAGCACAGCGCCCGCCGCAGCCGCGGCCCGTCGGCGGCGAAGTAGAACGAGAACAACGCGATCGTCAGCAACTGGAAGAGGCCGCCCAGCACCTGCGCGGACACGTCGAGGACGCCGGTGGCGCTGTTCTGCACGTACTTCCGCAGCCAGTCGGAACGGACCAGGCTCTGCTGGATGTCCACCCGTCTCAACTCGGTGTGGAAGGTGGTGTTGATCCAGTTGATGACCGAGTCCAGATAGGCCGGGAAGCCCTCGACCATCTTGATGATCTGGCCCGCGAGCATGGACCCGAGCAGCGTGATGAAGCCCGCCACCACGATCATCACCGCGAGGAAGACGACGAAGGTGGCCAGCCCACGGCGCATACCGCGCGAGGCCATCCAGCTGACCGCCGGCTCGATCGCGAGCGCCAGGAAGAACGCGATGAGAATGTTGATCAGCAGGCCGGTGAGCTGGTGGAACGCCCAACTGCCCAGCTGGAAGGCGGCGATGAGCGCGAGGGCGAGCACCATCGCGCGCGGCAGCCAGCGCGGCATACGCCCGCCTCGCGCGACGGCGTCCTGGTCCGGGGGACCGGAGGGCGGTGTCGTGCCGAAGGGGGATGCGTGCTGGGCGACCTGCGCGGTCTCGTCTGTCGGGGCCACGGTGCAAGTCTCGCCCACGCCACCGACAATCGGTGACCACCCCTCGATCCTCGGGGCCCTTCAGCGGTTTTCGTGGGGAACGTTCATGGAAGTGCACACTGCGCGCCACACCTCCTTGGCCTCCCAGCCGGCGTTCAGAGCCTCGTGCACGGTGCGTCCGCCGAGCTCCGTCATCACATGATCGCGCGCGAAGGTGTCGGCGTACCCCGCTCCGAAGTGATCCGCCATTCGCTGCCAGAAGACCGTCAACCGCATGACTCCAGTATCCCGCCCCTGAGGGTGGGCCCTCGCCGGGACCACTTGTCGAGAACGCTTTCCGTCCTACGGTCTGACGCATGGCCGAAACAGGAGCATCCCCACTCCCCCCGACGCCCCCGGCGCAGACCCCGCTCTCGCGCGCCGAGCACTTCGTCTGGCTCACCGCGCGCGTGCTGGAGCAGCGCCGCTTCGCGTACCACTTCCTGAACGGGAGCGCCGACGCGGTGGAGACCGCGCTGACCGCGTACCTCAACGAGGACGACGGGTACGGTCACGCACTCGAACCCGATCTGCGCGGTCCGGTCAGCCAGCCACTGCACACGGCGCACGCGCTGCGCGTCCTGGACGCGATCGGGCGCTGCGGCGGGCAGCGCGTGGAGCGCGTGTGCCGCTATCTGACCTCCGTCTCCACCGCGGACGGCGCGCTGCCGGCGATCCATCCCAGCCAGCGCGGCTATCCCGCGGCGCCCTTCATCCCGGTCGTCGACGACCCGCCGAGCGAACTCCTCGCCACCGGGCCCGTGGTGGGCCTGCTGCACCGCAACGAGGTGTGGCACGCGTGGTTGTTCAGGGCCGCCGACTTCTGCTGGCAGGCGGTCGATTCCCTGGAGAAGTCCCATCCGTACGAGGTCGAGGCCGCCGTGACCTTCCTCGACTCCGCGCCCGACCGCCCGCGCGCCGAGGCGGCCGCCGACCGCCTGGGCCGCCTGGTGCGCGAACACCGGCTCGCGGCCCTGGACCCCGAGCACCTTGAGTCGTATCCGGTGGCCCCCGGCTATGCGCCGGGAGAGCATCACTTCGCGCACGACTACGCGAAGACGCCGGGCTCGCTCGCGCGCGCGTGGTTCACCGACGAGGAGATGACGCGCTCGCTCGACTTCCTGGCGGGCGACCAGCGGACGGACGGCGGCTGGCCGGTCCGCTGGCGTCAATGGGCACCGGGCATCGCGCTGGAGTCCCGCCCGCGCGTGACCATCGAGGCACTGCGCACGCTACGGGCGTATGGGCGCCCCATCGGCTGAACCGCCCGGGGCTCCCGCGGGGGCACAGGGGGCCTGTGCGCATCACAGGCCCCCTGTATCCCCTGGTCTCGCAATCGGTCCGTGCCCCGTCGTTGCCCCCCGCCCCGATGCCTCAGCCCGTCATCGCCCGCACGCCCGCGGTCACCACCACGGCGGCGGCGACCACCAGCAGGAAGGGCGCACGCAGAACGAGCGCGACGGCGGCTGCCGCGAGCCCGGCGGCCTTCGCGTCCACGACCAGCGTGTGGCCGTCGGCGAAGGTCTGCTGGGCCGTGAGGGCGGCGAGGAGGGCGACGGGCAGCAGCGCGGCGAGGCGCTTGACGAGCGGCCGCTCCAGCACGCCGGCCGGAACCAGGAGCCCGATGAGCTTGACGACGTAGCAGCCGACAGCGGTCGCGCCGATGGCGATCCAGACGTTCACCGCTCCTCCCTCGCCCCGTTGTCGGTGGTCTTCATACGGCGACGCCCCTCTACGTAGAGGGCGGCGGGGGCGGCCAGCGCGGCCACCAGCACGGGAACTCCCGCCGGCAGGACGGGCAGCAGACCGAGCCCCAGCACAATCGCGAGACCCGCGACCGCGCGTTCCGTGGTGCTCTTCAGCATCGGCGCGAGCAGCGCCAGGAAGACGGCGGGCCCTGCGGCGTCCAGCCCCCACGCGTCGGTGTCGCCGATGGCCTCGGCGCCGACGGCGCCGAGCAGTGTGGTGAGGTTCCACAACACGTAGAGGGTGAGGCCGGTGACGGTGAAGCCGATGCGGACGCTACGGCGCGTCGGCTGCGCGAGCGCGACGGCCGTCGTCTCGTCGATGACCCATTGGGCGGCGAACGGGCGCACCGCGCGCGGGAGGGCCAACAGCTGCGAAAGGCGCAGCCCGTAGAAGGCGTTGCGCACACCTAGGAAGAAGGCGCCCGCCGCGGCCGTGAGCGGGTTGCCCCCGGCGGCGAGCGCGCCCACGAGAGCGAACTGCGAGGCGCCGGTGAACACCAGAAGACTGAGCGCACAGGTCTGCAGCAGCGTGAGCCCGCTGCCGGCCGAGGTCACCCCGAAGGCGAAACCGGACAGTCCGACGGCGACCCCGACCCCCAGGGCGTCCCGGACGACGGCTGCGTCGGGTTTTCCGCCGTCGTCACTGCGTATGTCTGCGAGAGCTTGCTGTTCTGCCACGCATCGGATGGTAGGAGAAGGTTCCCGTGTGGGTCTTGTACGTTCTTGCGCAAGCCCCGCCGTTCCCGCTGGTAGGCGCCCGGAGGGACCCCGACGATGCGGGTGAAGTGACGGTTCAGATGAGGTTGGTCGGTGAACCCGACAGCGGCGGCGACCTCGGCCGGTGCGGTTCCGGCGTCCAGCAGATGCCGCGCCCGGCGCACCCGGGCATCGGTCAGCCAGGTGTGCGGCGGCATCCCGTAGGCGTTCCGGAAGGCGCGCAGCAGCGCGAACGGGCTGGTGCCCAGGTCGGCCGCCAGCCGCTCCAGGGCCGGAGGCGCGGCCATGTTCTCCTCCAGCACGGCACGCGCGCGTGCCGCGACCCGAGCGCCGGCGCTCCGCACGGCACGCTGCGGCAGCGAACCGCCGTTCAGCCGCAGCAGCCGGGTCACCGCGACCCGTAGCAGGGTGTCCGCGGCCAGCGCGTTGCCGTCATCCGCGGCCCGCAGCACCTGATGAACGAGGCCTGCGGCATACGGATCATCGAGCACGGGACTGGTGAACCCCGGGGTGCCGCGCACAGTGGTGGTCTCCGCCGCGATCCCGGCCACCAACTCGGGCGACGGATAGACCGCCCCGTACCGCCAACCCTCGGGAACCCCGGCGCGGCCCGTGTGCGGCGTATCGGGATTGACCAGTGCCAGGGCGCCCGGCCCCACGTACTGATCGGCACCACCGTGGTGGAAGACCTCCACACCATCAGCGATCGCGGCGATGACGAAGTTCTCATGCGTATGCCGCACGAAGATCTTGTCGACATACCGCGCCCGCAGCAGATCGACTCCCGGCAACTCGGCATACCGCCAGTGCCGCGCCCGCTCCCCGGAACCACCCATGCCCCCATTCTGCGCCGCTCCACACCCCCATCAGCCCTCGCAGCGCTCCGCCCCTCAGCCGCCCCCACGCACCCGCAGCCGCGTACGCACGGCAGGGGACGGGCCGGAACGTCCGCCCGCAGCGGATGGCGCGTCACCGCCCTCCGCTTGTGAAGGAACCGATTCCGCGCCAGACCGAGGACGGATGCTCCGGCCCGGCCCCGACCCACACCGACCGGCAGGCGCCGGGCGGCAGGCGCCGGGCGCCGGGCGGCAGACGGCAGACGGCAGACGGCAGACGGCAGACGGCAGACGGCAGACGGCAGACGAGGGACCGGCAGGCGAAGGAACCCCCCGCAACCCACGCCCCACCGCCCCACCCCCAAGGGCATTCCCCCAGCTCAGCGCCATTGTCAGTCCCCGGGTGCAGGATGGACGCATGGTCAGCTCACCGCTTCGAGCCCTCGACGGCTTCTCCCCCGCGACCCGCGGCTGGTTCACGGGGGCCTTCTCCGCGCCCACCGCGGCCCAGGCGGGCGCGTGGAGAGCGATCGCCGCAGGCTCGGACGTGCTGGTCGTAGCCCCCACCGGCTCCGGCAAGACCCTGGCCGCCTTCCTCGCCGCGCTGGACCAGCTGGCGTCGGCCCCACCACCGGCCGACCCCAGGAAGCGCTGCCGAGTCCTGTACGTGTCCCCGCTCAAGGCGCTGGCCGTGGACGTCGAGCGCAACCTCCGCAGCCCCCTGACCGGCATCCGCCACGAGTCCGTGCGCCTGGGCCTGCCCGAGCCCGAGGTGAAGGTGGGCATCCGCTCCGGAGACACCCCGGCCGCGGAGCGCCGCGCCCTGGCCACCCGCCCGCCGGACATCCTGATCACGACTCCGGAGTCGCTGTTCCTGATGCTGACGTCGGCCACGCGCGACGCGCTGACCGGCATCGAGACGGTGATCCTGGACGAGGTGCACGCGGTGGCGGGCACCAAGCGCGGCGCGCACCTCGCGCTCACCCTGGAGCGCCTGGACGAGCTGCTGCCCAAGCCCGCCCGCCGCATCGGCCTCTCCGCGACGGTCCGCCCGGTGGACGAGGTCGCGCGCTATCTTTCGCCGCGCCGCAAGGTGGAGATCGTCCAGCCGCCGTCGGGCAAGGAGTTCGACCTCTCCGTGGTCGTCCCGGTCGAGGATCTGGGCGAGTTGGGCGGCTCCCCGGCGGCCGACGGGAACGACGGGGCGGAGAAGCCCTCCATCTGGCCGCATGTCGAGGAGCGGATCGCCGACCTCGTCCAGTCCCACCGCTCGACGATCGTGTTCGCCAACTCCCGTCGGCTTGCGGAGCGGCTCTGCAACAGGCTGAACGAGATCGCGTACGAGAGGGCGACCGGCGAACCCTTGGAAGAGGCGCACGCCCCGGCCGAGCTGATGGGCGGCTCGGGCGCGGCCCAGGGGGCTCCTCCCGTCATCGCCCGCGCCCACCACGGCTCGGTCTCCAAGGAGCAGCGGGCGCTGGTCGAGGAGGACCTGAAGGCGGGCCGCCTCCCCGCGGTGGTCGCCACCTCCAGCCTCGAACTGGGCATCGACATGGGCGCGGTGGACCTGGTCGTCCAGGTCGAGTCGCCCCCCTCGGTGGCCTCCGGCCTGCAGCGCGTGGGCCGCGCCGGGCACCAAGTGGGCGCGGTCTCCACGGGAGTCGTCTTCCCCAAGTACCGAGGCGACCTGGTCCAGGCGGCGGTGGTCACCGAACGGATGCGCACCGGCTCCATCGAGTCGCTCCGCGTCCCGGCGAACCCCCTGGACGTGCTGGCCCAGCAGCTCGTCGCGATGACCGCGCTGGACACCTGGCAGGTGGACGACCTGCTCGCCACGGTCCGCCGCGCCGCTCCCTTCGCCTCACTCCCGGAGTCGGCGTTCACCGCGGTGCTGGACATGCTCGCGGGCCGCTATCCGTCCGACGCTTTCGCGGAGTTGCGCCCCCGTGTGGTGTGGGACCGCGTCGGCGGTACGGTCACCGGGCGCCCCGGCGCGCAGCGTCTCGCCGTCACGTCCGGCGGCACGATCCCCGACCGCGGGCTCTTCGGGGTCTTCCTGGCGGGCGCCGACCCCAAGAAGGGCGGCGGCCGGGTCGGCGAGCTCGACGAGGAGATGGTCTACGAGTCCCGGGTCGGCGATGTCTTCACGCTGGGCACGAGTTCCTGGCGTATCGAGGACATCACCCGCGACCGCGTCCTGGTCTCGCCCGCTCCCGGGGTCCCCGGCCGGCTTCCCTTCTGGAAGGGCGACCAGCTGGGCCGGCCGCTCGAACTGGGCCGCGCGGTCGGCGCGTTCCTGCGCGAGGTCGGCTCACTGCCGAAGGAGGACGCCCGCCTGCGTCTCCTCGCCGCGGGCCTGGACGCCTGGGCCGCGGACAACGTGCTCGCGTACCTCGCCGAGCAGCGCGAGGCGTGCGGGCACATCCCGGACGACCGCACGATCGTGGTCGAGCGCTTCCGCGACGAGCTCGGCGACTGGCGGGTCGTCGTGCACTCCCCCTTCGGCGCCCAGGTCCACGCCCCCTGGGCGCTCGCGCTGGGTGCCCGGCTCTCCGAGCGGTACGGCATGGACGCGCAGGTCATGCACGCCGACGACGGCATCGTGCTCCGCCTGCCCGACGCCGACCTGATGGGCCTGGACCTCCTCGACCAGGAGCCCGTGAAGGCGGGCACGGAGTACGACGCCGAGCAGGCGCCCGTCGGCGCGGCGGACGTCGCCTTCGACAAGGGCGAGGTCGATCAGATCGTCACCGACCAGGTGGGCGGCTCGGCGCTGTTCGCGGCCCGCTTCCGCGAGTGCGCCGCCCGGGCGCTGCTGCTGCCGCGCCGCAACCCGGGCAAGCGCACCCCGCTCTGGCAGCAGCGCCAGCGCGCCGCCCAACTCCTCCAGGTGGCAAGCGAGTTCGGATCGTTCCCCATCGTCCTGGAGGCGGTCCGCGAGTGTCTCCAGGACGTCTTCGACGTCCCGGGCCTCACGGAACTGATGGGCGACATCGAGTCCCGCAAGGTGCGCCTGGTCGAGGTCACCACGCCCGAGCCGTCCCCCTTCGCGCGCTCCCTCCTCTTCGGCTACGTGGCCCAGTTCCTGTACGAGGGGGACTCGCCCCTCGCCGAGCGGCGCGCAGCCGCCCTGTCACTGGACTCACGGTTGCTGGCCGAGTTGCTCGGACAGGCCGAGCTGCGCGAGCTGCTCGACGCCGACGTGCTGACCGAGCTGGAGCGGGAGATCCAGTGGCTGACCGAGGACCGGCGCGTCAAGGACGCCGAAGGCGTCGCCGACCTGCTGCGGATGCTGGGCCCGCTCACGGACGCCGAGCTGACCGAGCGCGGCGCCGATCCGCAGTGGGCGCACGAGCTGGCGGGGGCCCGCCGCGCCATCCGGGTCCGCATCGGGGGCGCCGACCACTGGGCGGCGATCGAGGACGCCGGACGCCTGCGCGACGCGCTCGGCACGGCGCTGCCCGTGGGTGTCCCGGAGGCCTTCACCGAGCCGGTCAAGGACCCCCTCGGTGACCTCCTCGCACGCTACGCCCGCACGCACGGGCCGTTCACTTCGACCACGGCCGCCGCCCGCTTCGGTCTCGGCACGGCCGTCACGGACGGGGCACTGCAACGGCTCGCGGCCAACGGGCGTGTCGTGCAAGGGGAGTTCCATCCGGCGGGCATCGGCCAGGAGTGGTGCGACGCGACGGTTCTGCGCCGGCTGCGGCGCCGTTCACTCGCGGCCCTGCGCCACGAGCTGGAACCGGTGCCACCCGCCGCGCTCGCGCAGTTCCTGCCGCAGTGGCAGCACGTCGGCAGCGGGCACGGACTGCGGGGTGTCGACGGACTGGTGCGGGCGATCGAGCAGTTGCAGGGCGCGTCCGTCCCCGCGTCGGCGCTGGAGAAGCTCGTCCTGCCCTCCCGGGTCGCCGGGTACGCCCCGGCGCTGCTCGACGAACTCACCGCGGCGGGAGAGGTGCTCTGGGCCGGAGCCGGGGCGCTGCCGGGCAAGGACGGCTGGGTGTCTCTCTACCTGGCGGACGCGGCCCCCCTGCTCCTCCCCGACCCGCACCCCTTGGAACCGACGGCGCTCCACCAGTCCGTCCTGGACATCCTCTCCGGGGGCTACGGCCTCTTCTTCCGCCAGATCGCCGACCAGGTCCGCGCCACCACGCACCCGGACGTCACCGATCCCCAACTGGCCGACGCCATCTGGGACCTGGCCTGGTCGGGGCGGCTCACGAACGACACGCTCACCCCGATGCGCTCTCTCCTGGGCTCCGGCCGTACCGCAGGATCCACCGCCCATCGTGCCAAGCGCACAGTGCCGCGCGGCCGCTACGGCTCCTTGACGGCCGCCGCTCGTCCCGCCTCGCGCACCGGCCCCCCGACGGTCGCCGGCCGCTGGTCGCTGCTCCCCGCCCGCGAGCCCGACCGCACGGTGCGCGCCCACGCCCTGGCCCGCACCCTGCTGGACCGGCACGGTGTGGTGACCCGCGGGGCCGTCGCCGCGGAAGGCGTCGAGGGCGGCTTCTCGGCGACGTACCGCATCCTGTCCGCCTTCGAGGACAGCGGTCAGGCGCGCCGCGGCTATGTGGTGGAGGGACTCGGCGCCGCACAGTTCGCGATGGACGGCGCGGTGGACCGCCTGCGCGCGACGGCGAACGCGCGGGATCGCGGCGAGACCCTGCCCGAACCGGACTTCACCAACGCCTTCCCCACTCCGAACGGCTCCCCCGGGCCTGACAACGCCACGCCCAACCTGGGCTTCACCGACGCCCAGACCTACTCGGACCCCCTGCACGGCCATGACACCGCGAACGCCCCCGACCCTTTCGGCGACCTCGACCGGACAGCGTTCCCCGACTTCCGCGACACCTCCGGCCGTACGCGCCCCGGCGGTCCCACCGGATCGCCCGCGGCCCCCGGCTCCTACACCTTCGCCGACGACCACGGCTTCTCCGCCGACTCCGCCGACTCCGCATTCTCGGCCCGCTCCGGCCGCCCGGGCTTCTCCCCCGCGGGCCGCGCCCGCCTCGGCAGCGGCCCCCAGGCCGTGGTCCTGGCCGCCGCCGACCCTGCCAACGCCTACGGTGCCGCGCTCCCCTGGCCCGAGCCCCCGACCGGCGCCGGGCACAAGCCGGGACGCAAGGCGGGCTCCCTGGTCGTGCTCGTCGACGGCGAGCTGACGTTGTACATGGAGCGCGGAGGCAAGACCCTGCTGGCCTGGCCCGCCGACCCGGACGGCGCGGTCACGGACGACGTTCGCCTGCACTCCGCCGCCGAGGCCCTCTCCGCGGCCGCCCGCGCGGGCTCGCTCGGCACGGTCACAGTCGAGCGCGTCAACGGCGCCTCCGCGCTGACCTCCCCCTTCGGCACCCTCCTGGAAGGAGCCGGATTCATCGCGACCCCGCGCGGACTGCGCCTGCGCGCGTAACCCCCGCAACAGCACCCCCTTCCACCTCATCGGCACAACACCCCCCAGCAGCCCACGACAATCACCTCACCACCACACCCCGCCAAAACCCCCAACCCGTGCCACCCTGGACCCCATGCCCGAAGGAGACACCGTCTGGCAGGCCGCGAGGCGACTGCACATCGCGCTCGCGGGCAAGGTGCTGATCCGCTCCGACCTCAGGGTGCCCAAGTACGCCACCGCCGACCTGACCGGTCGCACGGTGCTGGACGTCACCCCCCGCGGCAAGCACCTCCTCACCCGCATCGAGGGCGGTCTGACACTGCACTCGCATCTGCGCATGGACGGGACGTGGAAGGTGTACGGAAGCGGCCAGCGCTGGAGCGGCGGCCCCACACACCAGATCCGGGCAATCCTCGGCAACACGGACCGCACGGCCGTCGGCTACCGGCTGCCCGTGCTCGAACTGCTGCGCACCGCCGACGAACCCCACGCCGTCGGCTACCTCGGCCCCGATCTCCTCGGCCCGGACTGGAACCCAGACAAGGCCCTGCAGAACCTCCTGAGCGACCCGTCCCGCGCCCTCGGCGAGGCCCTGCTCGACCAGCGCAACCTCGCGGGTATCGGCAACGTCTACAAGAGCGAGCTGTGCTTCCTTCTCCGGGTCACCCCATGGCTCCCCGTCGGCGAGCTCCCCGCCGACCTCGCGGCCCAACTGCCGCCCCTCGCCAAGAAGCTCCTGGAAGCCAACCGCGACCGCCCGGCCCGCAGCACCACCGGCCGCCGCGACCAGAACCTCTTCGTCTACGGCCGCGCACCACGCCCCTGTCTGCGCTGCCGCACCTCGATCCTGCTGGCCGACCAGGGCGACGGCTCGCGCGAGCGCGCCACCTACTGGTGCCCGACCTGCCAGTCGGGCCCCACCCCACCGCCGCCCGCCGCCCGACTTCGCGGAACTCAGCGACGTACAACTAATTGACGACCCGTCAGAAACCCTCGTACCGTCCCCTCATGGCCGTCAAGGCATACGACCTCACCGGGCGCACCGCGTTCGTCACCGGCGCGGCAAGCGGCATCGGCCGCGCATCCGCCGCCCTGCTCGCCGAAGCGGGCGCCACCGTCCACTGCGCGGACCGCGACGCACAGGGCCTGCACGAGACGGCGACCCTCATCAAGGACCAGGGCGGCATCGCGCACACCCACCTCCTCGATGTCACCGACCGCGCCCGGCTCGCGCAGGCGGTCGCATCCTGCGAACGCCTCGACGTCATGGCGGCGATCGCCGGGATCATGCACAGCAGCCCGGTTCTGGAGACCCGGGACGAGGACCTCGACCGGGTGCTGGGCGTCAACTTCAAGGGCGTGCTCCACGCCTGCCAGGAAGCCGCCCGCCTCATGATCGGGACGCACACACGCGGCAGCATCATCACCATGGCGTCGAGCGCCATCGACACCGGCGGCCCGGGGCTCCTCTGCTACAGCGCGGCGAAAGCGGCCGTCGTCCAGCTGACCAAGACCCTGGCGACCGAGGTCGGCTCGCACGGCATCCGCGTCAACGCGGTCGCTCCGGGCTGGATCCGTACGCCGATGACCGACCGGCACGGCGAGGCACAGGACCGCACCGAGGCATTCATGGCCCGCCTCTCCCCCCTGGGCCGGGTCGGCGAACCGAACGACATCGCCCACGCCGTACTGCACCTGGCCTCCGACGCCTCATCCTTCACCACGGGCCAGATCCTCCGCCCGAACGGCGGCGTGGCAATGCCCTGGTAGCACCCCCCGTCGCACGCCCCGCCCCCGAGCCCCCGACCGCGCCCCCACGACACGCCGGCCCCGGCCCCCTCAGCCCGTGCCCGCGTGACCGCCCCGCCGCGCCGCTGCCCGTGCCCCTGCGCCCCGCCGCCCCACCCCGGAGCGCCCCTTCGGCACGCAGTGCACGGGCAGCAGACTCAGCCCCCACCCCCCGGTCGCGACCGCCCCCTCCAGCACCCCGGCGTCGGAGGCCAGCAGCAGCCGGAGCACCCCCCACCACCACAGCGCGCCGAACCCCAGAGCCACGGCCCAGCGCACCGCCCGTCCTGCCATGGCCGCCACCTCCAGCCCGACGCTAGACCGCCGCCCTCGCCCGCCGGCAGGGCGCATCGACGGCACAGGGGCGCACGCTCAGCCCGCCGTATCCCCTGGCGTCACCCGTTCTCCGCCTGGAACATCCAGTGGTGCTTCTCCAGATCGGCGGTGATTCCGATGAAGATGTCCTGACTCACCGGGTCAGCGTCCCCGGTCGTCGCCACTCGCTCCCGCATCCGCGTGATGACCGCGCCCAGCGCCTCCACGAGCGTCCGTACGGCATCGGTGTCCTTGACCCAGCCCGCGGGCGTCGAGCCGATGCCGCTGGCGCTCGCCACGGTCCCCGCGCGCCCGTCGGGCGGAACGCCCAGCGTGGAGGCGCGCTCCGCCACGGTGTCGGAGTGCAGCCGCGCGGTGTCCACGACCTCGTCGAGCTGAAGGTGGACGGAGCGGAAGCGTGGGCCGACCACGTTCCAGTGGATCTGTTTGGCCACGAGGGAGAGATCGACCAGGTCGACGAGCGCACCCTGCAGCGCCTCGGACACGGTCTTCAGGTCAGTGTCGGACAACGGGCTCTTCACGACGTACATCCGCAAGCCTCCGGATCGCTCGACCCCCACCCACCATGACACACCGGCACATTCCGGACACGTGGAGGCATACGAAAGCCCCGGCCGGCCTCCGGGTTTCCCCGGAGGAGCCCCGGCCGGGGCCTCGTACACGATTCCTCACCTCATGAGCGCATGCTCGCGAGGGTCAGGCGGCGACCACGTCCACTGCCTCGGCGGGCGCCTTGATGGTGACCCGTTCCGGTGGCACACCGGTCACGGATACGGAATTGAGCATCGGACGGCGCACCGCTGCGGGCACCGGCGCTGTGGCCGCTGCCGACTGTGCCAGCTCGGCGAGGGCGAGCTCGTCGCTCACTTCCCGCATGAGCTCGGACATCCGTACGTCCAGCGCGTCGCAGATCGCGGAGAGCAGTTCGGAGGAAGCCTCCTTCTGCCCCCGCTCCACCTCGGAGAGATAGCCGAGTGAGACTCGGGCGGAGGAGGAGACTTCGCGCAGAGTACGGCCCTGGCGTTGGCGCTGCCGACGCAGCACGTCACCCAGCAGGCGACGGAGCAGAATCATCGGTGGCTCCCTCCTCGGACCGCGTAGCCGCATCCTTCACGCCCCACCGTACCGCCTTGCGCCGCGGCCGTGCGGGGAGCGATGTCGTGTTCACTCAGGGCTGCAAACATCAAGTCCCCCCGTTCTGTTCCGTATCCTGTGCCCGCTCATTCCCGGTCTGTTCGCCCGCGAGCTGCTTCAGGAGCAGTGCGAGTACGCTCCGTACACTCTCCATACGGATTTCCGCACGGTCGCCGTTCAACCGCAGCGGCAGTACTTTCCCGCCATCAATGCCATCAAAATTGGCTTCAGAAGGCCCGTCGACAGCCACGAAAACCGTGCCGACCGGCTGTCCGTCCTGGGGTTCGGGGCCGGCGACACCTGTGGTGGCGATCCCCCAGTCGGCACCCAGCGCCTTCCGCACACCAGCCGCCATCTGGGCCGCGACCTGCGGATCCACCGCTCCGCGCTCGGCCAGCAGAGTGGCGTCGACACCCAGCAGCTCGTGCTTGAGTTCGGTGGCGTACGCGGTCACGGAGCCCCGGAAGGCCTTGGACGCCCCGGGCGCCGCTGTGACCTCCGCGGCCACCAGGCCACCGGTGAGCGACTCGGCGACGGCGAGCGTCTCGCCCCTCACCATGAGTAGTCGCAGCACTTCGGCGGCCATGGGGTTCACCGCTCCGCCTCCTCGGCAGCGGCCCGGCGCTCGGCGATTCCGCGGCCTCGCAGCACGATGGCCTGTCTCACATAGTCCAGTCCGGTGACCACGGTCAGGACGACCGCCACGGCCATCACCCAGAACCTCAGGGTGGCCAGCGGGCCCGTCAGCGCGAGGACGTACATCCCGACCGCCACGCCCTGGGCGAGGGTCTTCATCTTGCCGCCGCGGCTCGCCGGGATGACTCCGTACCGGATCACCAGGAAACGCAGCAGGGTGATCCCGAGCTCACGCCCGAGGATCACCCCGGTCACCCACCACGGCAGATCGCCGAGCGAGGACAGACAGATCAGCGCCGCGCCCATGATCGCCTTGTCGGCGATGGGGTCGGCGATCTTCCCGAAGTCGGTGACGAGGTTGTAGGTGCGCGCCAGATGCCCGTCGAAGACGTCGGTGATCATGGCGACGGCGAAGGCCGCCCAGGCCCAGGCCCGCATGGCGGGGTCGTACCCGCCGTCGGCCAGCATCAGCGCCACGAAGCCCGGCACCAGGACGAGCCGCATCATGGTCAGGATGTTCGCGATGTTCCAGAGGCTGGCCTGGTTGACGGCCGCAGCGCCCAGCTTCCCGCCTCGCGCCGGCTTCGCGCCCCCCGGAACGCCGGAAGCGCCCGGCGCACCTTTCGCGCTGGGGGAGCCGCCCGCCGCGGATGCCGGGACTCCGGTCATCTGCCCGCCTCCTCAGTACACGGGAGCGAGCCCAGGAGCGGCTCGGCCACGAGGTCGACACCTTCCGTACCGACCACCTTCGCCTCGACGATACGGCCGACGGTCAGACCTTCGCCGCTCGTGAGCATCACCTGGCCGTCCGTCTCAGGCGCCTGGTGAGCGGCGCGGCCGACGGCGCCCTCCACATCGTCGACGGACTCGACCAGGACGTACACCGTCTCGCCGACGCGCTCCTCGGCGCGCTGCGAGACAAGCTGCTCGGCCAGCCGGGAGACGCGGGCGAGCCGCTCGGCAACGACGTCCTCGTCCAGCTTGTTCTCGTACGTCGCCGCCTCCGTGCCGTCCTCGTCGGAGTAGCCGAAGACACCGATGGCGTCGAGCCGCGCGCCCGTGAGGAAGCGCTCCAGCTCCGCCAGGTCCTCCTCGGTCTCGCCAGGGAAGCCCACGATGAAGTTGGACCGGACACCGGCCTGCGGGGCCTTGGAGCGGATCGTGTCGAGCAGCTCCAGGAAGCGGTCGGTGTCACCGAAGCGCCGCATGGAACGCAGCACGGCGGGCGCCGAGTGCTGGAAGGACAGGTCGAAGTACGGCGCGATGTTCGGCGTGGACGTCAGGACGTCGATGAGTCCGGGACGCATCTCGGCCGGCTGGAGGTAGCTGACGCGCACCCGCTCGATGCCGTCGATCTCCGCCAGCTCGGGCAGCATGGTCTCCAGGAGACGGATGTCACCCAGGTCCTTGCCGTACGAGGTGTTGTTCTCGGAGACCAGCATGACCTCCTTGACGCCCTGCTCGGCCAGCCAGCGCGTCTCGTTCAGTACGTCGCTGGGGCGCCGCGAGATGAAGGAGCCGCGGAAGGACGGGATGGCGCAGAAGGAGCAGCGCCGGTCGCAGCCGGAGGCGAGCTTCACCGAAGCGACGGGCGAACCGTCGAGCCGGCGGCGCAGGGGCGCCCGGGGGCCGGACTCGGGAGCCACGCCCTCGGGGAGGTCAGTGGGGGCGCCGTGGCCGGGGAGGGCCACTTCCTCGCCGGCGTTCTGCCGCTCCGCCGGGCTGATCGGCAGCAGCTTGCGGCGGTCGCGCGGGGTGTGCGAGGCGTGGATGCCGCCGTTCAGGATGGTCTGGAGGCGGTCGGAGATGTCGGCGTAGTCGTCGAAGCCGAGCACGCCGTCGGCCTCGGGCAGCGCTTCGGCGAGCTCCTTGCCGTACCGCTCGGCCATGCAGCCCACCGCCACCACGGCCTGGGTTCTGCCATGACCCTTGAGATCATTGGCCTCAAGGAGGGCGTCTACGGAGTCCTTCTTCGCGGCTTCGACGAAGCCGCACGTGTTGACGACAGCGACGTCCGCTTCCTCGGCGTCCTCCACGAGTTGCCAGCCGTCCGCCTCCAAGCGGCCTGCGAGCTCCTCCGAGTCCACCTCGTTGCGGGCGCAGCCAAGAGTGACGAGTGCGACGGTACGGCGTTCAGGCATGGGCTCAAGACTACTTCGTCCGACTGACAGCCCACGTCGAAGGGGTTGGCCGATCTTGGCCAACCCCTTGCCGCATGCTCGAAACGCCCTGTCGGCTAGCCGACCTCGGGGTCGCCCTTCGTGTACGTGAGGCGCTCGACCTGGCCCTGCTGGAAGTCGTCCTCGATCTTCTTGCCGTTCACGTAGAGCTGGATCGCGCCCGCGTCACCGAGGACGAGGTTGATCTTCGACTTGTCCTGGAAGGTCTTCGACTGGCCCTGCTTGAGCAGCCCGTCGTAGAGCAGCCGGCCGTTGTGGTCCTTGGCGGAGATCCAGCTGCGGCCGTCGGTGGCGCTCACCTGGACGGTGACCTTGTCCCGGGGAGCGGCCGCGATGGCGCTGTCCGAGGGGTCCGGCTTCGGATCGGCGGGCTTGGTCGCCGTCGGCTTGGCGGCGGGCTTGCTCGCGGTCGGCGTGGATCCCTCGGCGACCTGCGTCTTCGTGCCGTCCCCGTCGTCGCCTCCGCCGATCACGGTGAAGCCGACGAAGCCGATCACCGCGACGATCGCGGCGACCATGGCGGCGGTCCAGTTGGGCCCGCGGCGCTCGGGGCGGATCCGCTCCGCCTCGAAAAGCGGGGCCGCCGGTGTCGGAGCCGGGCGGCCACCGTGCTCGGCGTCGTACTGCGCGAGCAGCGGCGCCGGATCGAGGCGCACGGCGCGCGCCAGCGTGCGGATGTGGCCGCGCGCGTACACGTCGCCGCCGCAGGGGGCGAAGTCGTCCTGCTCGATCGCGTGCACGATGGCGATGCGGACCCGGGTGGCGTTGCTGACGTCGTCGACGGTCAGTCCGGCCTCGATGCGCGCCTGCCGCAGGGCGCGGCCGATCGAGAGGCGTTCGGCTTCAGTGCCGTGGTCTTCTTCGAACGGACGCTCGTCTTCGGGGAAGTTGCCGTCAGGGGAGTTGCCGATGGACACGGGGGCGCCTTTCGAGCGTGTAGCCACCTGTGCTGGAGGTTCAGTCTAGGGGGGGTGCGAAAGGGTGGGGCAACCGGGCAGTAGGACTTTGTACGCCATCAGAATGGCCGGTCATCCTGATGCCGGGACACATTCGCGTCCCCTCGCTCAACTTGACGTACGGCAAAGGGAAACGGTTGCTCGCCCATTCCTTACGGGTGAGTCACGTTCGAATACCCGCATGCCACGCACCCATCCGCCCGGTGACCGGCATGCCCCGATTCCTTACGCTTCAGTTTCCCCACGGATCACCGCGAGCACTCCATCCAGCTCATCGGCCTTCACAAGAACGTCACGCGCCTTGGAGCCCTCACTCGGACCGACGATGCCCCGCGACTCCATGAGGTCCATCAGCCGCCCCGCCTTGGCGAAGCCGACGCGCAGCTTGCGCTGGAGCATCGAGGTGGACCCGAACTGCGTGGAGACCACCAGCTCGGCCGCCTGGCACAGCAGATCGAGGTCGTCGCCGATGTCCTCGTCGATCTCCTTCTTCTGCTTGGTGCCGACGGTGACGTCGTCCCGGAAGACCGGCGCCATCTGGTCCTTGCAGTGCTGGACGATCGCCGCGACCTCGTCCTCGGTCACGAAGGCACCCTGCATGCGCGTCGGCTTGTTGGCACCCATCGGCAGGAAGAGTCCGTCGCCCTTGCCGATCAGCTTCTCGGCGCCGGGCTGGTCGAGGATGACGCGGCTGTCGGCGAGCGAGGAGGTGGCGAAGGCGAGCCGGGAGGGCACGTTCGCCTTGATCAGACCGGTGACGACGTCCACGGAGGGCCGCTGGGTGGCCAGCACCAGGTGGATGCCGGCGGCGCGCGCGAGCTGCGTGATGCGCACGATCGAGTCCTCGACGTCGCGCGGCGCGACCATCATCAGGTCGGCGAGCTCGTCGACGATCACCAGCAGATACGGGTAGGTCCTGAGCTCCCGCTCGCTCCCCTCCGGCGTCTTGAGCTTGCCGTCGCGGATGGCCTGGTTGAAGTCGTCGATGTGCCGGTAGCCGAACGCCGCGAGGTCGTCGTAGCGCAGGTCCATCTCCCGCACCACCCACTGCAGGGCTTCCGCGGCCCGCTTCGGGTTGGTGATGATCGGCGTGATCAGGTGCGGGATGCCCTCGTACGCGGTGAGCTCGACTCGCTTGGGGTCGACGAGCACCATGCGGACGTCCTCGGGGGTCGCGCGCACCATGACCGACGTGATCAGGCAGTTAATGCACGACGATTTACCGGAACCGGTGGCTCCGGCGACCAGGACGTGCGGCATCTTCGCAAGGTTGGCCATCACGTAGCCGCCCTCGACGTCCTTGCCGAGCGCGACCAGCATCGGGTGATCGTCCTCGGCGGCGTCCGCCAGCCGCAGGACGTCACCGAGGTTGACCATCTCCCGGTCGGTGTTCGGGATCTCGATGCCGACCGCGGACTTGCCGGGGATCGGGCTGATGATCCGGACGTCGGGGCTGGCAACGGCGTACGCGATGTTCTTGGTGAGCGCGGTGATCCGCTCGACCTTCACGGCGGGGCCGAGCTCGACCTCGTAGCGCGTGACCGTCGGGCCGCGCGTGAATCCGGTGACGGCGGCGTCGACCTTGAACTCCATGAAGACGTTCGACAGGGAGGCGACCACCGCGTCGTTGGCGGCGCTGCGCGTCTTGCCGGGGCCGCCGCGCTCCAGGAGGTCGAGCGAGGGCAGGGAGTACGTGATGTCGCCGGAGAGCTGCAGCTGCTCGGCGCGCGGAGGCAGGTCGCGCGCCGCTTCGGGCGCGGCCTTGGTGAGGTCGGGCACCACGGAGTCGACCTTCAGGGCCTCCTGCTTGGGCGTCTGCCTGGCGCCCTTGGCACGCGCGGCCGGTACGGGGGTCGTCTCCTCGTACCCGTCCCGCTCCACGCTGACGCCCTGGGTCAGGTCGGCGACCAGCGGGGACGGCGGCATCCCGTGCAGCACGGCGCCGTCGAGGGCGGCGGCCGCGGCCGCGGCGACGTCCACCGCGTCCATCGGCCTGTTCATGTCCGGCTGCTGCACGGCGGGCCGTCGAGGGCGGCTGCGGCGCTTGCTGAGCGCCTGCTGCTCGGCGCTGTCCGGGTCGTAGGTCTCGGGGGCGTTCGGGCGCCGCCGGGAGCGCGCGGGCAGCGCCTCGCGCCACTGCTCGTCGTAGCGCTCGTCGTCCCCGAGGAGGTCGTCCTCGTCCTCGTCGGCCTGGACGATGCCCAGCTTCTGGCCGAGCAGCCGCAGCCGCTGCGGAATCGCGTTCACCGGGGTCGCCGTGACGACCAGCAGACCGAAGACGGTGAGCAGCACGAGCAGCGGTACGGCGAGGACCTCGCCCATCGTGTACGTCAGCGGGGTGGCCGTCCCCCAGCCGATGAGCCCTCCGGCGTCCCTTATCGCCTGCATGCCGTCGCTGCGCGCGGGCGCCCCGCACGCGATGTGGACCTGTCCGAGCACGCCGATGGCAAGGGCGGACAGGCCGATCACGATGCGGCCGTTGGCCTCGGGCTTCTCGGGGTGCCGGATGAGCCGCGCGGCGATGACGCCGAGCAGTATCGGTACGAGCAGGTCCAGGCGCCCGAAGGCGCCGGTCACCAGCATCTCGACGAGATCGCCGACGGGCCCTCGCAGGTTGGACCAGGTTCCCGCGGCGACGATCAGCGCGAGGCCGAGCAGCAGGAGCGCGAGGCCGTCCTTGCGGTGCGCCGGGTCGAGCCCCTTCGCGCCCCGCCCTATGCCGCGGAACATCGCCCCGACGGCGTGCGCGAGGCCCAGCCAGAGGGCGCGTACGAGTTTGTAGACGCCGGCAGTCGGGTTGGGCGCCGGCGGGGGTGCGGGCTTCTTGGCCGCGGCCTTCCTGGCAGGCGCCTTCTTTGCGGCCGCCTTTTTCGCGGGGGCCTTCTTCGCCGCAGCCCTCGTCGGAGCGGCCGCCTTCTTTGCGGGCGGCTTCTTGGCTGCGGAGGGACGTGAGGCCATGGGTGTGAGGTTACCGGTGGAGACGACAGCGGACACGTGTGCCTACTGCTTCACCCGTTCGTGTCGCCTTTACCGGGGCCGGAAACTGACGTGACCTCATGAGCACGGCGCGCACCGAAGAGGATCGGCGCGCCCTGGCCGGGTCGTTGCCGCTCAGTTCTGTGACGGCACCGAGGGTGCGCCGCTTCCCGTACCCGGTTCCAACGCGTCCAGCGCTCTGCGCAGTCCGGTGAGTTTGCGTTCGAGATGGGCCGCGGTCGCCACCGCCGCCGCGTCCGCCGAGTCGTCGTCGAGCTGCTTGGAGAGCGCCTCGGCCTGCTCCTCAACAGCCGCGAGCCGCGCCGACAGTTCGGCGAGGAGCCCGGCCGGCTCCTTGGCCGTACCGAGTGCGGACTTGCCGCCGCCCTCCAGTTGGAGCCGCAGCAGGGCCGCCTGCTCCCGGAGTTGGCAGTTCTTCATGTAGAGCTCGACGAAGACGGAGACCTTCGCGCGCAGTACCCACGGGTCGAACGGCTTGGAGATGTAGTCCACCGCGCCCGCCGCGTACCCGCGGAAGGTGTGGTGGGGGCCGTGGTTGATGGCGGTGAGGAAGATGATCGGGATGTCCCGGGTCCGTTCTCGCCGCTTGATGTGCGCGGCGGTCTCGAAACCGTCCATCCCCGGCATCTGGACATCCAGCAGGATGACCGCGAAGTCATCCGTCAGCAGCGCCTTGAGCGCCTCTTCCCCGGACGATGCCCGCACCAGTGTCTGATCGAGCGCGGAGAGGATGGCCTCCAGCGCCAGCAGATTCTCCGGCCGGTCATCGACCAGGAGGATCTTGGCCTTCTGCACCATGGCCCGCCCTCCTCGCCCCGGCATGGGGCCTCCCCTGTCCAAAGGACTTGGGGAAGCACCGGGCGCCGCCCCAGGGGACGGCTCCCTTGCGCCGCCCGTCCTTGTGCCGGTCATGGTAGCCGCACCCCGCCCGTCGCCACACCCTGTCACCGCGATGTCACTGTGCACGTAGCAGAAACGTAGCGGGAGACCAGAAGGTTCCCCGAATCCCGTACTTCTACACGGCTTCGGCCACAGTGAGTTATGCGACGTCGGGCCGTTGCGCGGCGGCCGACCGGGGTCCAGGGCACCCCGGTCCGGCCGTCCGAGCCGCGCGACGGCCCGGCGTACGGTCACTCCCCGCGCATCCACTGCTCCATCACGGAGAGCAGGTGATCGGGATCGACCGGCTTGGTCACGTAGTCGGAGGCGCCCGACTCGATGGCCTTCTCGCGGTCTCCCTTCATCGCCTTGGCGGTGAGCGCGATGATCGGCAGCCCGGCGAACTGCGGCATCCGACGAATCGCCGTCGTCGTGGCGTAACCGTCCATCTCGGGCATCATGATGTCCATCAGAACGACCGTCACATCGTCGTGCTGCTCCAGGACTTCGATGCCCTCGCGCCCGTTCTCCGCGTACAGCACCGAGAGCCCGTGCTGCTCCAGGACGCTGGTGAGCGCGAACACGTTGCGGATGTCGTCGTCGACGATCAGCACCTTCTCGCCCTCGAAGCGGATGCCATGGCGCGGCTGCGGCTCCTCGTCCTGCCGCCCCGCGGCCGCCCACTGCTCCTGAGCCGCCCCCGCGGACCCGTCGGGCAGACCCGGCAGCGCGGCCCGCTGGTCGGCCGCGGGCACCCCCCTGCGGCGCCGCCTGAAGAGCGCGGCGGGCCCGTTCTGGGTCGCGTGGAACGACTTCATCTCCGCCGGCGTCTCGATGCCGACCCCGGACAGCTCCGCCTCGGAGGCCAGCAACTCCCCCGCCTCCAGTGCCGGTGCGAGCTGACCGTAGCCCTGCGGCGGCAGTTCGCTGGGGTGCAGCGGCAAATACAGCGTGAACGTCGAACCACGCCCCGGCTCGCTCTGCGCATGGATCTCGCCGCCCAGCAGACGTGCGATCTCCCTCGAGATGGACAGCCCGAGGCCGGTACCGCCGTACTTCCTGCTCGTCGTGCCGTCCGCCTGCTTGAAGGCCTCGAAGATCACCCGCATCTTGCTGGCCGCAATGCCGATGCCCGTGTCGGTCACCGAGAACGCGATCAGGTCGGCGTCCGCGTCACGCAGCGACCCCGACTCCAGCAACTGCTCCCGGATGGCCACCGGAACATCCCCGCCCGCCGGCCGGATCACCAGCTCGACGGCTCCGGAGTCGGTGAACTTCACCGCGTTGGACAACAGATTGCGCAGCACCTGCAGGAGCCGCTGTTCGTCCGTGTGCAGGGTGGCGGGCAGTTCCGGCGACACACGTACGGAGAAATCGAGCCCCTTCTCTGCCGTCAGCGGACGGAAAGTGGCCTCTACGTAGTCGACGAGTTGCACCAGGGCGATGCGCGTCGGCGACACGTCCATCTTGCCGGCCTCGACCTTCGACAGGTCGAGGATGTCGTTGATCAGCTGCAGCAGGTCGGAGCCCGCGCCATGGATCGTCTCGGCGAACTCGACCTGCTTGGGAGTGAGGTTGGAGTCCGCGTTGTCGGCGAGCAGCTTGGCCAGGATGAGCAGCGAGTTGAGCGGCGTACGCAGTTCGTGCGACATGTTCGCCAGGAACTCGCTCTTGTAGCGCATGGAGACCGCGAGCTGCTCGGCACGCTCCTCCAGGACCTGCCGGGCCTCTTCGATCTCGGTGTTCTTGACCTCGATGTCGCGGTTCTGCCGGGCCAGCAGCTCGGCCTTCTCCTCCAGCTCGGCGTTGGAGTCCTGCAGGGCCTTCTGCCGGTTCTCCAACTCGGCCGAACGCTCCCGGAGCTGCTCGGTGAGCTCCTGCGACTGCTTGAGCAGCACCTCCGTCTTGGTGTTGACGGAGATGGTGTTGACGCTCGTCGCGATCATCTCGGCGATCTGGTTCAGGAAGTCCTTCTGGATGTGCGTGAACGGTGTGAAGGACGCCAGTTCGATGACGCCGAGGACGGTCCCCTCGAAGAGCACCGGCAGCACGATCACCTGCGCGGGCGGCGCCTCACCGAGCCCCGAGGAGATCTTCAGGTAACCGCTCGGCGCGTTCTCCACCAGGATCGTGCGCTTCTCCTGCGCGGCCGTCCCGATGAGCGCCTCGCCGGGCCGGAACGACGTCGGCATGGAGCCCATCGAGTAGCCGTAGGAGCCGAGCATGCGCAGTTCGTACGCCTCGTCGTCGGCGGCGTCCTTGCCGTCGACCAGCGGCATCGACAGGAAGAACGCTCCGTGCTGCGCCGAGACGACGGGCGTCAGCTCACTCATGATCAGCGACGCCACGTCCTCCAGGTCGCGGCGCCCCTGCATCAGGGCGGAGATGCGGGCGAGGTTGCCCTTGAGCCAGTCCTGCTCCTTGTTGGCGATCGTGGTGTCACGCAGGTTGGCGATCATCTTGTTGATGTAGTCCTGAAGTTCCTGGATCTCGCCGGAGGCGTCCACGTCGATCTTCAGGTTGAGGTCGCCTCGCGTCACCGCCGTGGCCACGCGCGCGATGGCGCGCACCTGCCGGGTCAGGTTCCCGGCCATCTCGTTCACCGATTCGGTGAGGTCTCGCCAGGTGCCGTCGACATCGCGCACGCGTGCCTGACCGCCCAACTGGCCTTCCGTGCCCACCTCACGGGCGACTCGCGTGACCTCCCCGGCGAAGGATGACAGCTGGTCGACCATCGTGTTGATGGTGGTCTTCAGCTCCAGGATCTCGCCGCGCGCGTCGATGTCGATCTTCTTGGTCAGGTCGCCCTTGGCGATGGCCGTGGTGACCATCGCGATGTTGCGCACCTGACCGGTCAGGTTGGACGCCATCGAGTTCACGGACTCGGTGAGGTCCTTCCACGTACCCGAGACGCCCGGCACGCGCGCCTGGCCGCCGAGGATGCCGTCCGTGCCCACCTCGCGGGCCACGCGCGTGACCTCGTCGGCGAACGAACTCAACGTCTTCACCATCGTGTTGACGGTGTCGGCGAGCTGCGCGATCTCGCCGCTCGCCTCGACCGTGACGTTCTTGGTGAGGTCGCCGTTGGCCACCGCCGTGGCGACCTGGGAGATGTTGCGCACCTGGCTGGTCAGGTTGTTGGCCATCAGGTTGACGTTGTCGCCCAGGTCCTTCCAGATGCCGGTCACTCCGGGCACCCGCGCCTGACCGCCCAGGTTGCCGTCGGTGCCCACCTCGCGGGCGACCCGGTTCACCTGCTCGGCGAAGTTGGACAGCTGGTCCACCATCGTGTTGACGGTGGTGACGAGTTCGAGGATCTCGCCCTTCGCGTCGACGGTGATCTTCTTGGACAGATCGCCCTTGGCCACCGCGGTCGTGACCTCGGCGATGTTGCGCACCTGAATCGTCAGGTTGTTCGCCATGAAGTTCACGGACTGCGTGAGGTCCTTCCAGGTGCCGGAGACACCCTGCACCTCGGCCTGCCCACCGAGCATGCCCTCCGTGCCCACCTCGCGGGCCACCCGTGTCACCTGCTCGGCGAAGCTCGACAGCTGGTCCACCATCGTGTTGAGGGTGTTCTTGAGCTCCAGGATCTCGCCGCGCGCGTCCACGTCGATCTTCTGCGACAGGTCACCCCGGGCCACCGCCGTGGCGACCTGCGCGATGTTGCGCACCTGGGCGGTGAGGTTGCCCGCCATGCCGTTCACGGAATCGGTCAGGTCGCGCCACACACCGGCGACGCCGGGCACCTGCGCCTGACCGCCGAGGCGGCCCTCCGTACCCACCTCACGGGCGACCCGCGTGACCTGGTCGGCGAAGGCGGAGAGCTGGTCGACCATCGTGTTGATGGTGTTCTTCAGCTCCAGGATCTCGCCGCGCGCGTCCACGTCGATCTTCTGCGACAGGTCACCGCGGGCCACCGCCGTGGTGACCTGGGCGATCTGCCGTACCTGCGAAGTGAGGTTGCCCGCCATGAAGTTGACGGAGTCGGTGAGTTCCTTCCAGGTTCCCGAAACGCCGTCCACGCGTGCCTGACCGCCCAGCCGGCCCTCCGTGCCCACGTCGCGCGCCATCCGGGTCACCTGGTCGGCGAACGAGGACAGCTGATCCACCATCGTGTTCACGGTGTTCTTCAGCTGGAGCATCTCGCCGGACACGTCGACGGTGACCTTCTGCGACAGATCACCGTTGGCGACCGCCGTCGTCACCTGGGCGATGTTCCTCACCTGTCCGGTGAGATTCCGGAACGCCGTGTTGACGGAGTCGGTGAGGTCCTTCCACGTACCGGCCACACCCGGCACCTGCGCCTGCCCGCCCAGTTCACCCTCGACGCCGACCTCGCGCGCCACGCGCGTGACCTCGACACCGAACGACGACAGCTGGTCGACCATCGTGTTGACGGTGTTCTTCAGCTCCAGCATCTCGCCGGCGACGTCGACGGTGACCTTCTGCGACAGGTCCCCGTTGGCCACGGCCGTCGTCACCGCCGCGATGTCCCGCACCTGCGTGGTGAGGTTCCGGAAGACCGTGTTGACCGAGTCCGTCAGGTCCTTCCAGGTGCCCGCCGCGCCCGGCACGTTCGCCTGGCCGCCGAGCTGCCCCGCCGCGCCGACCTCGTTGGCGACGCGGGTGACCTCGTCGGCGAAGATCCGCAGCGTCTCCGTCATCTGGTTGATCGTCTCGGCGAGCTTCGCGACCTCGCCGCGCGCCGACACCGTCACCTTCTGCGACAGGTCACCGTTGGCGACCGCCGTCGTCACCTGCGCGATCCCGCGCACCTGGGCCGTGAGATTGCCGGCCATCAGGTTCACCGAATCGGTGAGGTCCTTCCACACACCGGCCACACCCGGCACCTGCGCCTGCCCGCCGAGCTCGCCCTCCGTGCCCACCTCCCGTGCGACTCGCGTCACCTCGGAGGAGAACGAGGAGAGCTGGTCCACCATCGTGTTGACGGTGTTCTTCAGCTCCAGCATCTCGCCGGCCACGTGAACGGTGACCTTCCGCGACAGATCACCCTTGGCGACCGCCGTCGTCACGAGAGCGATGTCACGCACCTGCGCCGTGAGCCGGTACGCCATGGTGTTGACCGAATCCGTGAGGTCCTTCCACGAACCGGACATACCACGCACCCGCGCCTGGCCGCCGAGCTTGCCCTCGGTGCCCACCTCGCTGGCCACCCGCGTGACCTCGTCGGTGAACGTCGACAACTGGTCGACCAGGTTGTTGACCGTCCGCCCGACCTTGAGGAACTCACCTCGCAGCGGATGCCCGTTCCCGTCGGCCGCCTGAGCGCGCAGCTCCATGCGCGGCGACAGATCACCCTCCGCCACCGCGGACAGCACGCGGCCGACCTCGGAGACGGGGCGCACGAGATCGTCGACCAACGCGTTCGACGCGTCGATCGCGGAAGCCCAGGAGCCCTCGCAGGCGCCCGCCTCCAGTCGTTCCGTGAGCTTTCCCTCACGTCCGACCATGCGCCGCACCCGCGACAGCTCACCCGTCAGATGCAGATTGCGGTCGGCCACTTCGTTGAAAACCGCCGCGATCTCGGACATCACGCCGTCGCCCGAGACCGTCAGGCGCTTTCGGAAGTTGCCGTCCCGCATCGACACCAGGGCCACCAGCAGCCTGTTGAGGGCAGCCGTGTCCACTGCGGTGGTGCCATTGCGTGGTTTGCGCTGGTTGTTCAGGGACTGTCCGCCTTTTGCGCGCGTCTTAGTGCCCCGCGTCGCTGCGCCAGACTCCACTGTGTCCCTCCCGCAGGGATCGACCGTTACTGCTCGGCGTAATCAAGTTGCCGCTCGGTGTGCTCGGACCTTCTCTAGGAGCTTGCCCAGTGTTTCACCATGGTTGAACCAGGCCATAACAGTTCGGCAGCTTCGCACATCGTCCGCACACCCTCCGGACGGAAACACTGGTGACCGGCATCCGCATGGACCGCGAAGGTAAGTAACCTTGCATGCGGCTGTCCAGCCGCGCCGGTCCCGTCCGGCCTGGGCGGTGGCACGAGTACGAGCGGGCAGGCATCGGAGGGGCACCGCACCATGACCACCGGACTGCATCCTGGGGGACAACCCCAGGATCCCCGGCCCACGGGGAACCAGGCTCTGCCCCGGCAGGAGCAGGCAGGGCATGAGGCCCTGCATGTCGAGAACCGGACAAGGAGTTCTGTGATCACCGCGCGCGCGGCCGCCAGCTTCGAGCCCGTCGGGCGATCCGTCGCGACCGCTCGTTCCTTCGTCCGTGACACCCTCCAAGGCTGGGGCTTCGCCGACATCATCGACGACGCGGTGGTCCTCACCAGCGAACTCGTCACCAACGCCGTGGTGCACGCGGGCACTGCCGCGGACGTCCTGTGTCTGCGGAGCGACGACGGCGTACGCATCGAGGTGGCGGACCGCTACCCGGAACGAGAGATTCCACTCCAGGCCGCGGCCATCAACATGGGCAGCCCTGACCGCGAGGGCGGCCGGGGCCTCCAGCTCTGTGCGGCGCTGGCCGGCCGCTGGGGCGTGGAGTACACGCCCACGCACAAGCAGGTCTGGTTCCAAATCGCCCTCCCCGACCGCCCGGTGGGCACCCGCGCCGCCGGCCCGGCCCTCCCGGCCGACCTCCTCCCGCTCGCCGACGGCCGCGTCCGCGTCGCGGTCGTCCAGATCGACCGCGCCGGCGCCATCAACGCCTGGAACGAGGACGCGGAGGAGCTCTTCGGGTACACGGCGGAACTGGTCATCGGCAAACCGCTCACGGACCTCGCGGCCTGGCCGCACACTCCCGGCACCAGCACCGGCATCGTCGAGGCCCTCCAGCTCTCGCGCTGGGAGGGCAGCTACGGCATCCGCGGCGCCAACGGCCGCGTGACACCGGTGTACGCCTCCCATCTGCGTGTACGTGACACGGGCGGCGAGCCGTCCACGGTCTGTCTTCTCGTACGGGACCACGAGCGCGCCGTCCTGCAGACGCCGCTGCGCATGCCCGCCTCGGACTCGTCCTCCGGTGCCGAGGGCCAGCCCTCGGACCCCTTCGAGGTCTTCATCGGCTCCCCGGCCCCGGACGACCTGGACGGCCTCCTGCAGCGCACGGTGGAGCGCGCCCGCGACATGCTCGACGGCGACTCGGCCTTCCTCCTCCTGGCCACCGACGACGAGACGGAGCTGGAGGTGCGCGCCTCCACGGGCCTGCCCTCCGCCCGTCAGCGCTTCGCCCGCGTCCCCGTGGAAGCGGGCCCCGGGCGGTACGGCTCGGCCCGTATGCCCGCCGTCCACGAGGACCTCACGGTCGTCCCGGGCGCCGTCCCGCTGCTGAGCGGCACCGGCATGCGCTCGGTCGTCACGGTCCCGCTGAAGGTCGAGGGCCGCCTCACCGGCTCCCTCGGCGTGGCAGCCGAGGGTCCCGGCCGGTACACCAACGAGGAGGCGCTGCGCCTGCAGTTCGCCGCCGACCGCATCGCGCTCGCCGTGGAGTCCGCCCGCCTCGGCGAGCTGGAGCGTCTGCGCCGCGGCTCGCTGAGCTTCCTCGTCGAGGCCTCCGATCTCCTCGCGGGCACCCTGGACCGCGACCAGACCCTCGCCCTCATGGCGCAGATGACGGTTCCGACTCTGGCCACCTGGTGCGCCGTCTACACGATCGCCGACCAGGCCTCGGACCCGTACCTCTCGTACGTCCTGCACGAGGACGAGGAGCGCATCGACGGCCTCAAGGCCCTCCTGTCGAAGATCGCCCCGCCGGACCCGGTGCCCACTCCGGGCGCCCGCGTCTGGTCGGCCCCGGCGGAGGCGGCCCACCAGGCGGCGCTGCGCACGTCCATGCGCAGTCTCGGGCTCAACGAACCCTCGACGGTGAGTTCGGGCATCGGTACGACGCTGGCGACGGCGTCCGCGGTGGGCGGCGAGACGGTAGTGCTCCCGCTGGTGGCCCGCAACCGCGTCATCGGCATGCTCACGCTGGGCAAGCCGTCCGACGAACATTTCCGCCAGGAAATCCTGGAGCTGGCCGAGGACTTGAGCCGCCGGGCCGCCCTGGCCCTGGACAACGCCCGCCTGTACTCGGAGCGCATGGCCATCAGCCAGTCCCTCCAGCGCAGCCTCCTCCCACCTGAGCTCCCCCACATCGAGGGCGTCGAGGTCGAGGTCATCTACCGCGCGGCCGGCGAGGGCAACGAGGTCGGCGGCGACTTCTACGACCTCTTCCCGATCCGCGACGGCGCCTACGGCTTCGCGATCGGCGATGTCTGCGGTACGGGCCCGGAGGCCGCGGCGGTCACGGGCCTGGCCCGGCACGCGCTCAGGCTGCTGGCCCGGGAGGGCTTCGGCGGTCCGGCGGTCCTGGAGCGCCTGAACTCCGCGATCCTCGACGAGGGCGCCCGCAGCCGCTTCCTGACGCTCCTGTACGGCGAGTTGTGGCCCCAGGAGGACGGCTCGGCGATCCTCAAGGTCGTCTGCGCCGGGCACCCGCTCCCGCTCCGCCTGCGCCAGGACGGCACGGTCGAACCGGCCGCCGAACCGCAGCCGCTCCTCGGCGTCATGGACGACCTGGAGCTGTACGAGCAGACGGTCACCCTCGATCCGGGCGATGTCCTGCTCTGCGTCACGGACGGCGTCACGGAACGCCGCGAGGGGACACGCATGTTGGGCGACGACGGCCTCACGGACGTCCTCACGACGTGCACGGGTCTGACGGCGGGCGCGGTGGCGGCCCGGATCATGCGCGCGGTCGAACGCTTCGCCTCGGACGCCCCGTCGGACGACATGGCGATTCTCGCCATGCGCGTGCCGGGCCTCCAGAGGGACTGAAGTCCCGCACCAGGGCACGAAAAAGGCCCCGCCCGGGAGGGCGAGGCCTTTTCTGCTGTGGAGCCCCCTAACGGAATCGAACCGTTGACCTTCTCCTTACCATGGAGACGCTCTGCCGTCTGAGCTAAGGGGGCCTGTCACTTTTTTGAGGTTTCCCTCGCGGCAACGAAATAGATCATACCCCGAACAGGCCCGTGCTCCCAACCAGTCCCAGGGGATCAGAAAGCGGGCTGCAGCAGCCCGCCGAGCGCATTGCACGCGGAGACGATCCGCTGCATCTCCCGCTTCGTCAGTGCCCCGTCCACCGGCAGCGCGAGGGTCTCGTCCGCGGCCCGCTCGGTCTCGGGCAGGTACACGTCCTGACGGAACCCGGGCATACGGTGCACCGGCGTCTTCACCGGCACCCGGCACTCAACTCCCCTGGCCCGTACGGCCCGTGCGAAGGCATCCCGGTCCGGCCGCCCGTTGCCCGGCACCCGCACCACGTACTGCTGGTAGGTGTGCCCGTCACCACCATCGGGCGTCCGCACTCCGCTCAAACGCCCGTCGAGGTACGCGGCCCGCTCCCGGCGCTGCGCGATTTCGTCGTACCGCGCCTCGGACTCGCCCTGTTCCAGCACCAGGAGCCCGTGCCGCTGCCCGAGTGCTCGCAGGCGCGCGATGTCGGCCGACCGCCCGAAACGGTGTACGGCGACGACGGCTGCCGAACGGGCAGTGACGACTGACTCGATCGCGGTGGCGTCGAGGCAGTAGGTCGCCGGATCTATGTCGGCGAACACCGGTGTCGCGCCGGTCAGGGTCACTGCCTCGGCGACTTCCACGTTCCCGAACGCCGGCACGATGACCTCGTCACCGACTCCGACTCCGGCGGCCCTGAGCATTGCTGCGGTACCCATGATGCGGATGCTGGTCGCACAACGTGAACTGCAAGTGACGCAGAACAAAAAAGAGCTGGTCCCCAAACCGAAGTTCGGGAACCAGCTCTTTGAATGATTGTTCGGCGGCGTCCTACTCTCCCACAGGGTCCCCCCTGCAGTACCATCGGCGCTGTGAGGCTTAGCTTCCGGGTTCGGAATGTAACCGGGCGTTTCCCTCACGCTATGACCACCGAAACACTATGAAACTGTCAACCGGAGCCGTGGCATAGCTACGACGGTTGTTCGTGGTTTCAGAACCAACACAGTGGACGCGAGCAACTGAGGACAAGCCCTCGGCCTATTAGTACCAGTCACCTCCAGCGGTTACCCGCCTTCCAGATCTGGCCTATCAACC